>JBICHM010000163.1:0-8750 GCA_043101835.1 Phycisphaerales bacterium
ATCGAGTTGCGCGAGCTCGTTCCGGAGCAGTTCGATCGGCGCGCGCTCCTCATCGAGCGCGTCCAGCTTCCGCAGGAGCGGCGTGAGCTTTGGGGACGCCACGGCTGCCTCCTTTCAGGATCTGGACCGATGACGCATGCGTCATTCTACGGGCGCATGCAGAGTCGGCCCAGCGTTCGTCGGGGAGGGTTCAGCCGCCGCCTTCACCGGCGCCCTGCGGCGGCTGGGGGCCTGCGGGGCCTTCGTCGAGGGGAATCTCGCCGCCCTGCGGGTCGACCAGGACCGATCGGAGTTCAAGGTTGAAGATGATGGGAGAGTTGGGCGGGATGATCGGCGGGGCGCCGCGCTCGCCGAGCGCCATTCCCGGGGGGATGAGCAGACGGCGCGCGCCGCCGGCGAAGGGCGGGAAGTCCTTTGGCGCCTCGGGCGCGCGCATGCCTTCGAGCCCGACATTGAACCCCTGCATGGTCCGGACGGGGAAGTCGCCGACGAGGATCTGCTTCCCCTCGATCTTCGTGCTGTCGATGAGCATGCCGTTGGTAAGCCATCCTTCGTAGTGGAGGGCGACCTTCCGTCCCTCTTCCACCTCGGCGCCCATGCCTTCGCGCAGCTGGATCATGCGCACGCCGCCGGCGAGTTCGACGGCCTTGGGCGTCTCGGCGAGGCGCTCCATGCCGATGGGCTCACCGCCCCAGGCGATGTCGCCGGCGCTGTCGCGTCCGGTCTCCATCCAGGTGAAGCCGCCGTCGTCGACGGTGAGTTCCACGGTGGTAAACATCGCGCCGCCGAACTGGATCGCGAAGGCCCCGTCGCTGTTCAGACGGAGCGACCCGGCGTCGCCATCGACGTCAAGGTCGCCGAGCGCGTCGTACATGTCGGTGGCGAGGCGCGGGAAGAACTCCGGCGCCGCCCACATGCCGACGGCCAGGTCGGGGATGCTGGTTGCGAAGAGGAACTCCTGCCGTTCAGGAAAGATGTTCACCCGGATTCGGAGGTCGCCCTCGTGGCGGTAGACCGTCCAGAGCTGCTGGCGGTCGGGGCGCGTCTCGAAGCCGTGGCGCGACAGTTCGACGTAGAGCGGGCGTTCGAAGGGCGGGGAGGTGACCTCGACGATGTGGAGCGTGTGCTCTTCGCCCTTGTAGGAGCCGACGAGCCTGCTGATGAGCGCATCGATTTCGGGGTCGGCAGGCGCCGCGTCTGCCGGGGCCTCCGGCGCGGGCTGGGCGTCCTGCGCGAGGGCGGCGCCGGGCGCGGCGAGCGCCAGGGCGCCGGCGAGCGGGATCCAGAATCGTGGGTGCATGTTGCTCTCACTTCGGGGCCGCAAGCGGCCGGGAATAGACTCTTGCAGTCCGGACGCGAGGGGCGTTCCGGATCGATCACGGTACCATGCGGGCGGGCGTCGCTCAGACGCCCATCAAGGCGTTCCTCGAAAGTTGCGTGCAGGGCACGCTTGCTGGACGATGGAAGTCGCAGGCCGTCGCCCGCCTGTTTGGGCGGTGGCTGCAAGTCTCGGTTCTGGGTGGACGAACGGTGAACGAGCGGCCCGAATCATTCCAGTGCTCGCAGTGCGCGAAGCGGTACCGGTGGACGCCGGAGATTGCGGGGCGCACGATCCGCTGCGCGTGCGGCGCGAAGGTTCGGTGCCCGCTGCCGGCCGACGACACTGCCACGGCCGCCGAGAGTCTTGACGACACCGTCGCGGATGTGGTGCTCGAGGAAGCGTTCGACCAGATCGACGCCGAGGGCGCCGGGGGCGCGGATGCAGAAGCGCCGATCCAGTCGACGGGCGAGGTGATTGTGCGTCGCCGGCGCGGCACGGGCATCTTCGGGCTGGGGCCGGCCGGCGAGACGCTCTTCTGGGGGATCGGCTTCCTCATCGGGCTGTGCTTCGTCATCCTGGCGGTGATCGTCCGCTTTTGGTTCTACATCGCGGCGGCGGCGATCTGTACGTGGACGGCTTGGAAGTTCTACCAGTCGTGGAAGAACTGGACGCGTGGGCGCCCGTGGCTGGAATGCCTCGCGGAGGCGTTCGGCGAGGCCGAAGACGACAAGGCCGGGGTCTGAATCCCATTCTCGGACGCGCGTGAGACGCGGGGGTTCCCGCGCAGGCGCTGTCGCTGCGCGCGAAGCGAGCGAGGTGGGTCCGCTTATGCGGGCGAAATCCGGGGCTGGACGCTTTTCGACGCCCCGATGCGCTCAAGCGGGGTGAAGTGCCCCCGTGCGGGAGTCGATCACAGAGGGCGACCGGACTTGCGCGGCATGCGCGGCGAATCACGCCGCTCATCCGCACGGGCCCGGTCGGCCAAGCCCGCCGATCGTCCGGTGTACGGACGCGCAGGAGGGGGAGGCGTTTCGCAGATGCCGGCCACGTTGGCCGGCGGCGCATCCGTTCGGAGCCGGGTCACAGGCGGGTGCCTTGAGGCCCACCAGCAAGGTCGATCTCAAAGGAGTTGATTCTGATGCGTACGCACCGTGCCAAGGGCTTTACGCTCGTCGAGATTCTCATCGTGGTCGTCATTCTCGGCATTCTCGCCGCGATCGTCGTCCCGCAGTTCACCAGCGCTTCGCAGGACGCCGTCAAGGGCGCTCTGAAGAGCCAGATCCAGACGCTCACGGCCCAGACCGAGCTCTACCGTGTGCAGAACTTCGGCCGCCTGCCGCACCAGGACGCCGCCGATCCGCTCGCCGCGGGCGCCGGCCAGCAGAACCCCAGCACGTGGGGCATCCTCGTGAACGGCCAGTTCCTCAAGGGTGAGCCGATCAACGGGTACACCGCCAGCGCTTCGGTGGCGTTCGACGCCGCCGCCGCCGCCCCCGGTGACGCCGTCGGCGGCATGCTCGCCGCTGGCGCCGCCCCGGCTGCCGCCGGCGCCTCGACCGGCTGGATCTACGCGTCCGCGCTCGGCTCGTGGCAGGCGAACGGGTTCAACCCGACGCTGAACCTGCTCACCACCGAGACGGGCTACGCGGCCCCGACCTGGTGAATCACGCTCGCCTGAGCATGATTTCCGCATGACTACTCGCGGCCGGGTCTCTGACCAGACCCGGCCGTCTTTCGTCCCGACCGAACCGAGCCCCACCGCTGGAGGCGAGAGACGATGCATACTCGGACCGGCGCACGAGGCTTTACGATTCTCGAGTTGGTCGTCCTGATCGCGCTGTTCCTCGTGATGGCGGCGACGGTGGCCCCGCGTTTCGCCGCCGCCGGCGACCGCGCGCTGCGCGATGCGATGGCCGAGCAGGTGCGCATGCTCAATGAGCAGGTTGACGCGTACCGGCGCGACAACGCCGGCGTGGCGCCCGCGCTCGACGGCCCAGGCGCCACCGGCTGGGCGGCGCTGATCCAGGGCGGCTACCTCAGCCAGGCGCCGGTCAACGCCTATGTCGGGCAGAGCGGCGTCTCGGGCGTGATCGCATCGCCGGGGATCCTCCTGCCGGAGGAAACGCTCAACAGCACCGACATCGGCTGGTTCTATCACCCGTTGCGCGGCGAGGTCGTGGCCAACGGGTTCGATCACATCCGCCTGTTGTTCCACAACGAGGACGGGTACGACCCGAAGTCGTTCGCCTGGTGATCCACCGGGCCTGACACGCACGCCCAGACGAAAGAGACGAGCTCGTGAAGTCGGCGCTGGCCGCCAATGCGATCGGAAAGGCGGCGTCGACGTCGCTGACGATCGGCGTTGCTGGCGCCGTCGGCGTCGCGGGCGTTGTCATCCCGCTGCGCATGTCCGGCGCGCTGGGTCCGGCTGATGCGAAGGCCGAGGCGCCCGCTGACATCGCGCCCGCGGACCCCGACCGGGCGCTGATCCATGCCGGGCTGAAGGAACTGGTCGAGTCGGCCGGCGCGCTCATTGCGGCGCATGACGCTTCGGGCGTTCCGGCCCACGCCGTGTTCTGGCGGGCCGACACGCACGACCTGGGCGTCGTGAACGCCGACGAGATCTTCGTGCTCGCGCACCACCGGTTGCTGGAGACGGTCGTCGCCTATGCGTGGGAAGGTGAGACACGCGGGGAGCGGATCGACAGCGCTCGGTTGTTCTCGGACGCGTTCTTCGGGGCATGGCGGCGCTCGCCGTCGGTCGAGGCGACGGTCGTCGGGGCCGGGGTTCCGGATATGCGGCTCACGTGGCGGGCGCAGGATGTCGGGAATGGGGAACTGACGGTTCGGCTCATATGGGGCCATGCGTCGGCCGATGAGTCCGACGAGCGCCGAGAGGCGGGGGAACGAGCCTCCGTCTTCACGGCGCAAGTCCCAGCACTCCGGCGCGTCCGCTGACGCGTCGAAGGAGCGAGCCGATGCCGCAGAACACCACCGATTCGAACCCCCGCGCGCGTCGCACCGGCGCGCTGCTCGTCGCCGTCGCCCTGCTCGTGGGAATCGACATCGGCGCCCGCCTCGGCGGCGCCGTCGAGAACCGCGCGTATGCGCAGTCCACCGGCGTGCTGAACCCGGCGGACCAGCGGCGCGAGATGGTCAACGAACTCAAGAAGATCAACGCCTCGCTGTCGAAGCTGCACGAGACCGTGAACAGCGGTCTGAACAGCGGCCCGGTCGAGGTGAACGTCGTCGAGTTCCCGAAGAACGCGCTCGTCAGCGAGTAACGGCCGTCATTCCGGAGGCCCCACCATGCGCTCGACCGCACCGCACAGTGCGTCGCGCGTCCGCGGTTGCGCGGCGCGCGGCATCACGCTCATCGAGATCCTGATCGTCGTCGTGCTGCTCGGCATCGCCGGCACGCTCGTGATCCCGGCGATGGGCGAGGTGAACGTGCTGCGCATACAGTCATCGCTGCGCGCGGTGGTCGCGGACCTGACGTTTGCGCAGTCCGACGCCATGGCCTCGCAGGCCCGGCGCGTCGTGATCTTTGGCAAGGTGGCCCGTTACAACACGGCCACGAGCGCGTGGGAGATCGTGGACGGCAACGGGTACACGGTTTTCGCGCCGCCGCCCGGCGCGGCGACGGTCAACCTGGCCACCGACGCGATGCCGGATCCGTCCCGCGGCGGGTTTGAGCCGCTCTCTCGCGACTTCGACGAGAACGACTGGGGCGGCGTCAGCCTGCAGAACATCAACTTCAACACCGGATCGTCTCTGATCTTCGACGAGCTGGGCGGCCCCGTGCTCAGCCTCACGAGTGACGACCCCGGCGCGGGCGGATCGCTGCAGATTGTCGGCCCCAACGCCACGTTCCAGATGAATGTCGAGCCCTACACCGGCCGGATCAGCGTCATCAAGCTGCCGCCGGCGGGGCCCTGACCGCCTCGCCGTTCGACCCAACCGGAGAACAGTCGTGCTCTCGCGCATCCTCCATCGCGAATCGCCGCCCGTCGGCATCGAGATCGGCGACGCCGGCGTGCGGATGCTGCAGCTCGATCGCACACGCTCGGGCTATTCGGTGCGCGCCCACGGCGCCTCGACGCTTCGTCCGTCGAGTGAGCCGCTCTCGCCGGCGCGACTCGAGGAGATCGGCAACGCCATCCGTGAGCATGTCGACAGCGGCCGATTCAGCGCACGAGAATGCGTGCTCGGTCTCGGCGGCGCCGGGCTGCGCGTGCGATCGGTTCGTCAGCCCCGCATGCCGCGCGCCGAGGCCGACAAGGCGCTGCGCATCGAAGCGGCGGACCGCCTGGGGCTCAACGAGCCTCGCGGGGTGCAGATCGGTTGGATCCGCGCGGGCGATGTCCGGCACGGCGAGGAGATCCGCGAAGAGGTCATCGTCGTCGGTTGCGAGCGCGACCTGGTCGAGCGCATTGTCGAGATGGTCAGCGGCGCCGGGCTACGCCCGGTCGCCGTCGAGCCGTCGTTCTGCGCGCTGGCGCGGGCGCTCGGGCGCGAGCATCGCGACGACTTCAACGAGGATTTCGTCCGCCTCGTCGTCGAGGTCGGCCCGCACGCGTCGACGGTGCTGGTGCTCCGCGGCGCCGACACCACCTTCTACAAGCGGCTGGCGATCGGCGGGCGCGACTTCGACCGCGTCGCGGCCGAGCGCCTCGGACTCGATCCGGCGACGGTCGTCGACCTGCGCCGGCAGCGCATCGACGCCGCGTGCGACATCGGGGTGGACGCTCCGCCGGCGAAGATCGACCGCGCCATCTTCGACGCGGTCCGCCCGCTGGTGCACGAGCTGGCCGAAGAGGTCGCGCTGTGCCTGCGGTACTACACGGTGACCTTCTGCAGCAAGCGTCCGAGCCACGCGCTGGTCGTTGGTGAGGACGCGGGCGAGCCGGGGCTCGTCGAGTCGCTCGCCGGCGCGATGAACCTGGAGGGCTCGCTGGGCAAACCCCTCGAAGGCGTCGGGCTCGGTCCGTTCGAGCGCGCCTTCGCGAGCGACGCGTTCCGCGCCCAGTGGGGCGCGGCCCTCGGGCTCGCCGTTCGGCGGAACCCGGAGCGTGGCGCGAGGAGGGACGCGGCATGAGCCAGATGATCGACCTGATGCCGGAAGCGAGTCGCGTGCGCATGACGCAGCGTCGGCGCACCCGTCAGTGGCTGGTGCTCTACGCGACCACGATCGCGGGCATGGCCTTGTCGTGGGTGGCGCTGGGCGTCGCCGAGGGGCGGATGCGCTCGGGCGTCTTCGCGCAGCAGGCCAACCTGCAGATGGTGTCGCACCAGCGGACACGCGCGGCGCAGATCCGCCAGCGCGTCGCGCAGCTGCTCGCAGAGCAGTGGCGACACGATTCGCTCGTCTGGCCGGTGCAGTTGGGCGGCGTGATCGACTCCGTCGGCGGTCTTGTGCCCGAATCGGTCTCCTTGACAAGCGTCTCCATCACGCCCAGGCAACTCCGGCGCCTCGGAGCGCCGTCGGCTGACGGCTCGCGGCGCAACGACTCGCGCCTCGCGGTGGAGCTGCGCGGCGTGGCGCTCACGGACCTCGATCTTGCCGCCTTCCTCGCCGGACTCGAAGACCATCCGCTCTTCAGCGGCGTGGCCGTCGACTACGCGCGGGAGGCCGATGTCTCCGGCACGCCTGCGCGTGAGTTCGGGGTCACTTGCGAGATCGAGCTGAGCGTGCGGTACCGATTCGAGGACGGAACGCCTGCCGCGATGTCGACCGAGAGCGCGGAGCCCGCCCGGGCCGACGCCGGGGAGGACGCGCCGTGAAGAGCCCGACGAATCTGCAACTCGGCGTCGCGTGGGCGGCGATGGCCGCGGCGCTCAGCGCCGTGGCGATCTGGCCGCGGTGGCGCGCGATCTCACAGCTCGAACAGCGCAGCGTGGCGCTCTCGCAGATGATTGCCGAGGCGGACGATGTCAACGCACAGATCCGCGAACTGACCGAATGGATGCTTGAGATCGAGTCGCGCGTGCGCGCCTCCACGACGCCGATCCCCCGGGACAGCGGCGTCGCCGACCTGGTGCGCGAACTGACCGACAAGTTTCGAGAGCTGGGCGTCGCGGAGCGGGAGATCACCACGGGCGCCGCGTCGAACGGCGACGAGGCGTCGGCGCTGCCGATGACGGTGGTTGCGCGTGGGTCGTTCACGAGCGTGGTTGAGTCGATCCGCTGGATCGAGTCGCTGCCCCGTCTGGTGCGCATCCGTCGCATCAAGATCGAGCGTGCGCGTGACTGGTCCATGGACAACCCGAAGGTCTCCGCCGAGTTTCTGCTCGACGCGTTCTTCGACCCGCGTCCGATCCCGGACGACGTGGACCTGGCGAGCCTGATCGAGCGGCAGGGGGACGAGTGATGCGCGATCGGATCGAGCAGGCCAAGGAAGCGATCGCCGCAGACCCGAAGAAGAGCGCCGTGCTCGGCGCGCTGGCGCTGGTCGCGGCGGTGATGTGGATGCGATCGGGCTTCACGATGGCGCGTCCTTCGTCGGCGAGCGCGTCGCAGACGACCGGTTCGGAGGCGTCGCGCGCCGGAGCCGTGCTCGCATCGACCGCGTCGGAGATCGCGTCGGTCCGAGAACGCCTCCGTCGGCGTGAGGTGACCCTCCCCAGTCCAGAGGGGGGCATGCGAGATCTGTTTGCCCTCAGCGGCGCATTTCCTCGCCCGGAGGCCCCGAAAGTCACGACCCCACAATTGTCCCCAAAGTCCCCACCCACTTCGGACGAAACAGAAGCGGCCCGTATGGAACGGGAGCGTCTCGCCCGCATCGACCAGGTGCGGACCGAAGCGGGACGGCTTCGACTGAGGAGCACGATGGTGGGACAGCGACCAGTAGCAGTCATCGAGGTCTCCGGCGCCGGACGCCCGCGCAGCGTTGTGCTGCGTATGGGCCAGGCCGTCGACGGCTTCGAGCTGGTCGAGATCCGCACGAACGGCGTGCTCCTGATCAAGGACGAGATTCCGGTCGAGTTGACCCTCGAGTTCCCGCAGCAGCAATAGGTGAGCGAACGCCCCGCAGCCGCCCGCATGACGCGAGGCGGAGGAGGACACAGCAGCATGTTCCAGCAGAAGAACCACGCCGGAGCGGTCAAGCCCTCCCGGGTGACGCCCGCCATCGTCGGCGCGCTTGTCGCGCTCGCGGGCGCCGCCGAGGGTCTGGCCCAGGACCGCAACCCCTTCGCCGGCGGCGCCGGCGACCTTGGCTCCGACGCGAATGTCGAGGTCTCGGAGTACATGACCGTCGACCTGCACGTGCAGGATGAAGACCTGGCCAATGTGCTCCAGATGCTTTCCATTCAGAGCCAGCGCAACATCGTCATGAGCAGCGACGTCTCCGCGACGGTGACGGCGAACCTCTACGACGTGACGTTCTTTGAGGCGCTCGAGAGCATCCTCAACGTGAGATCGGAAGAG
>JBICHM010000164.1:0-5269 GCA_043101835.1 Phycisphaerales bacterium
GGATCACCCTCCCCCCCCGCGCGCACACCCCCGGCGCGCACAAACCCCAACCTCCCAACTCCGCCAAAAACTTTTCCCCCCTCCCCATCGCCGATTCCGCACGCCGACCCCACCACACCACCCTCCAGCGCGCGCACGCCCGCGGCGCCGGCCCCCTCTCCCTCCAGACGGACCCCGGCAGGGTCACGGGCGGCCGCCGGCGTCGCATCGCGGCGAAGCATTCGCTGGATGGCGGACGGCGCGGCAGTGACCCCACTGCAGTCGGCTCGCGCACATTCCAAATGTGCAACGCCCGGCATGCATGGAAGCGTCGCCACCCATGGCCGGACCGTTCGTCCGACGCCCCGACTGGGCCACTGCGCCCCGGCCGCGCCCGCTCGCCGCGATGCACCATTCCGCCACCGCAGAGCCACGCCGGACCACGACGCAGCACCCCGCCGGAACCAGGCGCCGGGCACATCTTGTGTGCGTTCTCACGCCGGCGCGGCGTCAAACCCGCGCCGGCGCTTCCCGCCTCAACCGAGCCGCGGTCGAGAGACCGCGGCCCATGACGCGACCGCCGCGCAACGGGGCCGCGGTCTCTCGACCGCGGTTCCGCTCCCTCTCCCGCCCCCGGCGGGAGAGGGCCGTGGTGAGGGCGTCAAACCACGCGAGCGCAGCGAACCACCACCCCTACCCCGCGCGCAGCACCTTCTCCATCGCCTTCCCCTTCGCCAGCTCATCCACCAGCTTGTCGAGGTAGCGCACCTGGCGCGTCAGCGGGGTCTCGATCTCCTCCACCCGGTACCCGCAGATCACCCCCGTGATCAGGCGCGCGTTCGGGTTGAGCGTCGCGTCCTCGAAGAAGGCCGCGAAGGTGGACTTGTCGTCGATGTGCTTCTGTATGCGCGCATCATCGAACCCCGTCAGCCAGCGGATGACCTCGTGCAGCTCCGCGACCGTCCGCCCCTTCTTCTCGACCTTTGCGACATAGTGCGGATACACCGACGAGAAGGTCATCTGCGCGAACTTCGCATCGTGCTCGGGTGTGGTCGTCGGCATGGGTCGCCTCCGTCGCGCCGGCGCGCGTTACTTCGCCGAATCCCGCAGCGCCTCGAGCGCCGCCTGTTCCTGCGCCTCGGTCGGCCAGTTCCGCGCGCTCGCGCGTCGCTCCGCCGACTGCGACCGCCACCACGCCAGCGTCGCGCGCGCCGTGTCCGCCAGCGGCCGGTACCGCAGCCCCGCCGCCTCCGCCTTCCCGCCGTCGAAGTGCAGCGAATGCGCCGTCTGGCGCACCATCGGCAGGCCCGAAAGGCCCGCCGCCTCGAGCGCCTCGGGCGTCGCCCAGCGGAACGTCACCGCCCGGTCCGACAGCGACGCGAGCGACTCGAGCGCCTGCCCCCAGGTCACCGGCGCGCTCGGACCCGACGCGTTGAAGATCCCGCCCTGATCGCGCTCGCCCAGCTGCACGATCCACGGGCACAGGTCGCGCGCATCGACCCACTGCAGCTCGTAGCTCGGATCGATCGGCCCCAGCACCACGCCGCCGCGCGCCACGCGCTGGATCCAGTAGGTGAACCGATCCGTCCGGTCCTCCGGCCCGATGATGTAGGTCGGACGCACGATCGTCGCCCGATCGCCGAACGCCGCCTGCACGATGCGATCGCACTCGGCCTTCAGCGGCCCGTACGTCTCGCCCGTCACCTGTTCGACGTCGTCGGGCGGCGCCGGCCAGAGCGCCGCGTTTTCGTCGAACACGGTCGCCACCGACGAGTCGTAGACCGCCACCGTCGAGACATACACATACCGGCCGACGCGATCCTTCAGCATCGCCACCGAATCACGAACATGGCGCGGCACGTACCCGGAGTTGTCGATCACGATGTCCCACCGACGATCGCCGGCGAGCGCCGACAGCCCCGGCTCGATCGTCGAGTCGCGATTCCCGATGAGCACCTCGACCCGCCCCTCGAACAGATCGGCGTCCGTCCGCCCGCGATTGAACAGCGTCACGCGATGCCCGCGCGCCAGCGCATACTCGACCTGGTACGGCCCGAGGAAGCCCGTGCCGCCGAGGAAGAGAATGTCCAGCGGCTCGGCCGCCCGCTCGATCGTCTCGCCCGCCGGCTGCGCGCTCGCGATCCGCGGCGCGCCCACGAGGGCCGCAACCACCGAAACCGCCAGCAGCAGGATGATCCGTCGTGTCGTCATGATTGCTCCGAGTCTCCGTGGCGCGCCATCGTCATCACCCGAACCCGCTCGCGCGCAACACGGCGCAGCGGATGCGCAGCACGGCGGAGTCTACCGACAAGCGCTCCGGACAGTCGCACCTTCGCCAGCGCGCACCGCCACCCTCTCCCGCGCCCACGGCGCGGGAGAGGGCCTCGCGTGTTGCGCCCGCGTGCGCTCAGTTGCCGATCGGCGTCTCCCAGTCATCCTCGGCCGTGATGCCGCCGTCTTCCCACGTCCAGATGATCGTCTGGTAGACGAACGACACATGCTCCCGCACCAGCGGCAGCCCGTCGGCGCCCACGCCGATCGTGTCGTGGCTGATGTCCGCGATCTGCGCGTTCACCAGTTCCACCTCCCAGTACCCCTGGACGCCCCCACCCGGAGCGCGAGGGTCCTCCGCGAACAGCCGAAAGCGCGCGGTCGGGCAGTTCTCGTTGTTGACGAGCACAGTCATCAGCAGCGGGCTGGCCTTATCGACCTCCTTGATGATCGTGAAGGGCTTGTGCTGGCGCTTGCCGGTCGGCAGCCCGCTCGCCGCGTCGCGCGGCGAGACGATCTCGTGCTCCCAGCCCCAGATCTCGATCACATCCTGCTGCCCGCCCACCGTGTCGTCACCGGTGATCTGCCCCTGCGTGTCAGCCTGAATCTCGACGATCGCCATCGGTCCGGCCTTCGTCGTCTCGTACTGCACCGAGCTGCCGCGGATCGCGCTGCCGATCTCCCCGAGCGTCGTCATCGTCGGCGCGGGCGCGCCGGTGGGCGTCAGGCTGCCGGCGTTCGCCGTCGAGATGTACACAGCCACCGCCGCGCCGACGACCACCGCGCCCAGGGCCTTCCCGTTCAGTTCGATCTTCATCAATACTTCTCCCCACCCCGCCGCTCTCGGGGCGTGTCTCGCACCTGCGGAGCGCACGGAGCGGGCGTGCCGCCGTGCAGCCTACCACGATCGCCCACCATCACCCCAACAGATTCCGTCGCATCCACGCCCCAATCACGCGCAGTAGCATCACCCGATCATGACCCCACGGACTCTGCACGCAGCCCTGATCGCCGCGACCCTGACGCCGCTGGCCCACAGCGCGAGTTCGCGCGCCTGCGCCGACGACCACGCTGACGGCCTCATCGCGGCGACCGATGCCTGGCACGCACGCCGCATCGAGCGCCTCACCGCGCCCGACGGCTGGCTCACGCTCGTCGCGCTCGAATCACTCGAACCCGGGCGCAACGCCGTCGGACGCGCGCCGGACGCGCTGGTGCGCTACGACAACTTCCCCGACGATCACATTGGCGACTTCATCCTCGAAGGCGAATCCATCCGCTTCGAGGCGGCGCCCGGCGTCGCGATCGAAGGCCTGCCTGCCGACGGCGTCATCCGCACGGATGCACAGCCCGACACCACGGAGCTCGCCCTTGGCGGCATCCGCTTCTATGTGATCGAGCGCGCCGGCCGGCCGATGGTGCGCATCAAGGACGCCGCGGCCCCGACACGCATCAACTTCACCGGCATCGAGCGCTTCCCGGTGGACGCATCCTGGGTTATCACCGCGCCGTTCGAGCCCGCGCCCGCATCGTCGAGCGAGCGCGTGGACACCGTCATCGGCCTCGAGGTCGAGACCGAGGTCACCGGCTATGTGCGCTTCGAGCGCGACGGCGTGGCCGTGCGCCCCGCGCTCTACAGCGACGGCGCCGGCGGCTCGCTCCTGCGCTTCGCCGACGCCACGAGCGGACGCTCCACCTACGGCGCCGGGCGCTACCTCACCGTCCAGCACAATGACGACGGCACGGTGACGCTCGATTTCAACCGCGCCTACAACCCGCCCTGCGCCTTCACGCCCTACGGAACCTGCACCATCCCCACCCGCGCCAACACCTTCCCCTTCCCGGTGACGGCCGGCGAGCGGTGGGACGACTGACGCGGCGCACCGATGCGAAACGCGGCCGGTTCCCCTCAGAACCGGCCGCGCCACGAGGAATTGAGAACGGTGCGGGTAACCCCACCGCCCGACGCCGGGGGCTGGAGGAGCGCCCCGGACGCCGCGCGGCTGGAGAACGGGATCACACCGCTCCACACCTCCAAGCGCAGCAGATCCCCGTGCGCGGAAACGATGTGTCAGAAAATCTCGCGATACGGCGCTGCGGTTCTCCCTAGGCGCCGACCTGTCGCGCGTACTCCGCCTCGTCGTAGTGGCCATCGGAGACGGCGATGGCGCCGTCATCGCGCAGGGTCCATTCCTCGTAGCCGCGCATGTCGACGGCGGCGCCGGTTCCGCCGGGCCCGGTGTTCGTGCCGGTCCAGCGCCAGTGGAAGCGCACGCGCTCGCCGATGCGCTCGAGCCGGTCGAGCGCGACGACCATGTCGGGGAAGGCGGCCATGAAGGCGCCGGCGGCGGCCGCGATCTGCGCGCGTCCGATCGCCGGGGCGCCGGCGTTGACGATCAGCCGTCCATCCGGCGCATAGAACGAGGCGAGCGCATCGGGGTCGCCCCCGCTCCATGCGCCGGCGTAGCGGGTGGCGAAGTCGGTGAGCGCATCATCGGGAATCGGCATCGCGGTCGGACTCCGGCGTCACTGGTTGGGGCAGGCGCCGTTGTACCCTGCGATCCGATGCCTCGCGCTACTCGTAGTTCGCCGCCGGGTTGGTGTTGGCGCCGACGGTGAACTCGCTGACCATCGGCCCGACGATGTTGCCCGGGGCCGCGGCGAGCAGCGAGCCGCCGAAGTTGCCCAGGCACGCGTTGCGCTGGATCAGATGATTCGACCCCAGCACGCGGATGCCCCATCCCGCGTTGTTCGTCGCGGTGCAGTCGACGATCTGCCCGCCGGTGGTCGCCTCGAGGAAGAGGCCGTCGGCGCCGTTGGAGCCGAAGGCGCCGTTGCTGACGACGACGCGGCCCGCGCCGACGCCGGAGGGAGATTCGACGCTGACGCCATCGGCGCCGTTGGCGCTGCAGGTGACCAGGTCGAGGCGCCCGTCGCGGTTGAGATCGATGATGCGCAGGCCGCTGCCGGAGTTACCGCTGCTCTCGCCGTTGTGCAGGACGATGGTGTCGAACTCGAG
>JBICHM010000165.1:0-3013 GCA_043101835.1 Phycisphaerales bacterium
GTGCCGTTGAGCCCGACCACGATGCCGTACCCCGTCACCAGCACCGGCTCGAGCCCGCGAAGCGTCGCCTGCGCCCCGATCGTCCCGCGCAGCACCGCAGGGATGTCGCGCGTCACCGCCGTCGGCTGCACGCCCCGGGCGCGCGCCCGCTTGGTCCCGTCCACGCACCCCGCCGCGAACGCCACGAAGGCGCTCAGCGAGAGGGCGGCGCACCACCATGCCATCGACTTCATCTGCAAGACTCGCACTCCGCGTTCGCGTCCCGACCCGGGCGCATCACAGGGCTGTTCGCCGGCCACGCCCGCGGGTTCCGGGCCGCCCGATTCAGGCGGTCGCCGGCGCCCCCGCCAGCTCCAGCGTCGCACGCACCATCTCGCCAATCCCGCGCGCCACCTCGTGGATCGGCGCATCGCCGTACATGTACGCCGGCGCCGTCACCAGCCGGTTCTTCGCATCGACCACCGCCGCCGTCACCGGCGCCGCCTCGTGCGTGGCCCCCAGCTTCTCGGCCGCCTTCGACGCCTCCGATGGCGCCCCCAGCGTCAGTCGGCACCCCGGCCCGCCGCCGGCCCGCCCCAGCACCTTCGCCGCGAGCACCGGCGCAATGCAGCACATCCCGATCGGCTTCTCCGCGCTATGGAACTCCCGAATCACCCGCGCCACCTCCGGCTGCACCGTGCAGTCGGCGCCCTTGGTCGCAAAGTCACACAGGTTCTTCGCCGCCCCGAACCCGCCCGGAAAGAACACCGCATCGAACGCTGAGGCCTTGCACTCGGTGAGCGCCTTCACCTCGCCCCGCGCAATCCGCGCCGATTCGGTCAGCACGCGGCGCTTCTGCCCAGTCGGCTTGCCGGCGAGATGGTCGATCTCCGCCAGCTCCACATCCGGCGCGAAGCACTGCACCGCGACCCCCGCATCGCTCAGGGCCGTCAGGAGGCTCACCGCCTCGTGAATCTCGCTGCCGTCGAAGACGCCGCAGCCCGAGAGCACCACCGCCGCCTTGGTCATCGCCTGGACCTCCAGATCGAGAAAATCGTCGTCCGCGTCGGGGATTCTACGCGTCGAACGCCCCCGAGACCCGTCTCGCGGCTCCACGCCCTTTCCGCTACGGTGCCCCGGCAACAGCCCCCGAACACAGCCAGGCAGGAGAGCGCAATGGCCAGGGCACTCGTCCTCGGCGCCGGCATGGTCGGCGCCGTCATCGCAGCCGACATCGCCGCCGACGATCGCTTCGAAGTCACCATCGCCGACCGTTCCGAAGCCGCCCTGAAGAAGGCCGCGGCACGCTGCGCCGGCGCCGCGCAGACCGCCGTCGCCGACCTCAGCGACCCCGCCGTCATCCGGCGCCTCGCCGGCGAGGCCGACATCGTCCTCGGCGCCCTCGCCAGCCACCTCGGCTACGACGCCCTCCCCGCCGTCATCGACGCCGGCAAGCCCTACTCCGACATCTCCTTCATGGCCGAGAACGCACTCGACCACGACGCGAAGGCCAAGGCCGCCGGCGTCACCTGCGTCGTCGACATCGGCGTCGCCCCCGGCATGAGCAACCTCCTCGCCGGCGCCGCCGCCCACCGCATGGACCGCTGCGACCGCATCGAGATCTACGTCGGCGGCCTTCCCATCGAACGACGCTGGCCCTTCCAGTACAAGGCCGGCTTCGCACCCGCGGATGTCATCGAGGAATACACCCGCCCCTCACGCATCGTCGAGAACGGCAGGGTCGTCGTCCGCCCCGCGCTCACCGAGCCGGAACTCCTCGACTTCCCCCACGTCGGCACCCTTGAAGCCGTCAACACCGACGGCCTCCGCACCCTCGCCGACACCCTCGACGTCCCCAACATGGTCGAGAAGACCCTGCGCTACCCCGGCCACTACGAGCTCATGCGCGTCTTCCGCGCCACCGGCCTCTTCTCGAAAGACCCGATCGAAGTGGGGGGGCAGAAAGTCATCCCCCTCGACGTCACCAGCGCCCTCATGTTCCCCAAGTGGACCTACGAGGAAGGCGAACGCGACCTCACCGTCATGGCCGTCATCGCCGAGGGCGTCCTCGACGGCAAGCCCACGCGCCTCCGCTGGGACCTCTACGACGAACTCGACCCCGCGACGAACTTCACGAGCATGTCGCGCACCACCGCGTTCCCCTGCGCGATCATCGCCCGCCTCCTCCTCGAAGGAAAGATCGCCGGCCCCGGCGTCCTCCCGCCCGAGAAGCTTGGCGCCATGCCCGGCGTGCTCGAAGCCGTCATGGACGCGCTCCGCGCCCGCGGCGTCCGCTACACCGAGACCGTCGAAGCGATCTGAATTTCAGTCGGCCATCGCCGCGCTCGCCGCACGAGCCCGCGCGATCAGCCGGTCCACATCCGCCGCAACCGTACCCTGCGCAATCGTCAGGATGCGCCGGTCCGGTCCGATGAGCAGGAACACCGACGGGTGCGCGATGTTCGACATCGTCGAGCCATCCGGCAGGTCGATCTCGCGCGACTCGTCCACCGACAGCGCCGGCAGCAGCAGCCCCTCCTGCAGCATCCGATTCTGCTGCGCCAGGTCCTCGCTGCGCAGGAATGACCAGGTGTCCAGCTCCCCCCCGTGCTTCGCCGCGTAGGCGCGCATCGCCTCCGGCGTGTCCCGCGCCGGATCCACCGAGATCGACACGAACCGCACGCCCGTGCCCTCGAGCGCCTCCTGCGCCCGCGCCATGTTCGCCCCCATCGGCGGACACACGAACGGACAGTTCGTGAAGAAGAAGTCCATCACCGTCAGGCGCCCGTCGAGCGACGCCTCCGTCACCGTCTCGCCATCGAGATCCGTGAATGCAAACGGCGTGATCGACAACAACTCGAGGTTCGGATCCGGTTCAAGCGCGCTCACCGCACCCGGCGCAGGACGCGCCATCTCGAGCGCTACGAGGGCGCCAATCCCCACGACCGTCGCCAGAATCGCCAGCACCCGAATCTGCTTCATGGCGGACAGTATGCCCCTCGCCAACCCGGGTGCCACGCATTGCCCGAAGGGC
>JBICHM010000166.1:0-2501 GCA_043101835.1 Phycisphaerales bacterium
GTGTGCTCTTCCGATCTAGGGCGACCGCGACGCGACAATGCGCGCGATTGTCGAGCTGATGCACCTGCCGGCGCGCTTCGGCCAGTCGCAGCCCTGGCTCACCGGCGTGGCGCTCGCCGAGGCGTCCCACGCACTCCATCTGCTTGGCGACAACGCCGGCGCCGCCACACTCCGCGACGAACTGCAACGATTCGATCCCGCCCATCCCGCGCTCGACTGGCTCGACCGGCTCGAGCGCGCTGACACGTTCGGTCGGCGCGCAGGCGCCCCCGCGAGGAGCACGAATGCCGAGTCCTGACACGCTCCCGCTCGCCGGCGTCCTCGCGCAGGACGCCGAGTCGGGCGTCTCGCTCTTCAGCCTCATCGTCGCCGGCGGCGTCGTTGGGTACGTGATCCTCTTGCTCTCGGTCGCCGCAGTTGCGCTCGTGGTGATCCACGCGCTCCAGCTGCGCGAGGGCACGCTCTCGCCGCCGGAGGTCGTTGACGCACTCGACGAACGCCTCAGCCAGGGCGACGTTGACGGCGCGACCGCGATGTGCCGACAGGAGGAGAACGACTGCTTCCTGACGCGCGTGATGCTGCCCGGTTTGCAGCGGTACAGCCGCAGCGCATTCGGCGCCCTCGAGCTGAAAGGCGCGCTCGAGGAGGCCGGGCAGGCGCAGACCGCCCGCCTGCTGCGCTCGACCGATGCGCTCGGACTCATCGCCGCGATCGCACCGATGCTCGGTCTGCTCGGCACCGTTGTCGGCATGGTGGGCGCCTTCGACACGATCAGTGCGAGCGAAGGCTTCGCCCGCCCCGATCAGCTCGCCGGCGACATCTCCAAAGCCCTTGTCACCACGCTGATGGGGCTCACGCTCGCCATTCCCGCGACCGCGGCCCTCACCTACTTCCGCAACCGCATCGATGCGCTGACCGGCGATGTCGCCGATGTGGTCGAGCAGCTCGCGGCCCATCTCGAGCACGAGGCGTCGGAGCCGACCGCGCCCCCGCGCCGACCCACCCCGGCGGGCGCCCCGTCGTGAGGTTCGCCGGCGACGGCCTCCGGTCACGCATCATCGATGTCGATCTGACATCGATGATCGATGTTGTGTTCCTCCTGATCGTCTTCTTTATGACGACCGCGCAGTTCGCGCGCATGACCAAGGCCGAGGTGGACCTCCCCGATGAGCCCGGCGAGCAGCGCGCGGGCGACGAGGAGGGCGCCATCGTCATCAACGTCGCCGGCGACGGATCGATCATCGTCGGTCGGCAGACGGTGTCCTACGACCAGCTGATGCGCATGGTCGCCGCGGAGGCGGCCCGTTCCGGCGGCCCAGCTCTCGTGGACCTGGTCATCCGCGCCGACCAATCGCTTGACGCGCAGACGGTGAACCGCATCGCCGAAGGCCTGGCCGACCTCGGCGTTCGCTCGTGGCGCCTCGCCACCGCGCCGGCGGAGGCGCGCTGATCATGCAGTTCGCGCCGCGCAACCGACGGGGACGCTCCCGCCTCGAACGCCTGCAGCTGACGGCGATGATCGATGTCATCTTCCTTCTGCTGATCTTCTTCATGACCACGACCACGCTTGCGACGCCCGAGGCCGAACTGGCCAGCGGCCTGCAGGCCGAGCGCAGCGGGGGGCGTGCGGCGGACCTGGCGCCGCAGGTCGTCGAGGTCGTCCGCATCGGCGACGCTCCCGCCTTCCGGCTCGGCGAACGCGTGATGCGCGACAAGGCGTCGCTCCGGGCGGTGCTGGAGACGCTGCCGCGCGCGGCGGGCGTCTTTGTCAAGGTGTCGGCGGGCGTGGATGTCGCGGCCGCCGCGGCGGCGCTGCAGGCATGCCGCGACGCCGGGTTCGAAAGGGTGACCTATGTCCCGGCGCGCTAGCGCAACGCTGTTGCTGCTGGGCGCACTGCTCGCGCCACGCGCCGTCGCGCAGGTCGAGCGCGATCTCGCCCCCGGCGCCGCCGCCGAGCGCCGTGTCGAGCAGTTCCTCGAAGAGCGCGGCTTGCTCGAAGCGCTCGCGACACAGCTCGCCGCGCGCCTGGACGACGCCTCGGGGCAGGACCGCGTCGCGATCGCCGAGCGCCTCGCCGGGGTGTACGTGTCCCTGCTGACCCAGGCCCCAACCGCCGACGATCGCGCTCGCTGGGAGCGCGCCGGGCGCGCGTTGCTCGCCTCCGTCCCCGAGGCCGACAGCATCGATCTGCGTCTCGATCTCCACCGCGCCGCATACGCCCGCGCCGAGGAGATCGCGGAGCGCTGGCGGATCGGCCTCGCATCGCCTGCCGAGCGCACGGAGGCGGCCGCCACGTTCGAATCGCTCGAGCGCGACCTGGCCATCATCGGCAAGGAGGCGGACCGGCGCGTCGTGCGCCTCCAGCGCGAGGAAGAACGCGGCGGCGCATCGGGTGGCGACCTGCTCACCCAATCGCTGGCCACCGCGCGCAGGCAGCGGTCGCTGGCGATGTACCTCGCCGGCTGGTGCAACACATATATCGCCGATCTCAACGGCGTTT
>JBICHM010000167.1:0-2620 GCA_043101835.1 Phycisphaerales bacterium
ACCTGTCCGGCGCGGAGCTTCTGCGGATCGACGGTGGGGTTTGCCTTGGCGATGGCGTCCCAGCGGTCGCGGTCGCCGTAGACCTTCCGGGCGATCTTCCACATATCGTCGCCGCGTTCGACGGTGTATTCGGTGAAGCGCGGGGCGACGACGGGGGCGGCCGATGCGGCGCCGGATGTCTCAACCGGCGGCGTCGTACGCTCCTCGGTGGAGGCGGCGGGCTGCGCGACCGGGCGCTCGTCATGGAGCGGGTCGCGGACGACCGGCGGCGCTTCGGACTCGGCCGACGCGGATGCCTGCATTGCGCTGCTGGGATCGTCGGCGAAGGTGACGCCGGGGGCGGCGTGGCCTTCGCCCGGGGCGGGCCAGAGCCAGTAGGTGACGATCCAGAGTCCGACGAGGATGAGGGCTGCGAGTGCGTAGCGCTGCGGTGTGCTCGTCATCGCGCCGGCTCCGTTCGTCGGGTGCGGCCTCTCGCGTCGGGGATCGTCCTCACCTCGCTCTCGGCGGAATCGGTGCGTGGCTCAAGCGGTCGCGAGCGCAGCGGGCTCGGCGGTGTCGGTCGGGGCGGGCTTGCCGCCCGCGCCGGGGCCGACCTTCTTTGAGTAGACGAGCGGCGCCGCGATGGCGATCGAGGAATAGGTGCCGACGAAGATGCCGCAGAGGAGGGCGTATGTGAACGAGCGGATGCCGACGCCGCCGGCGATGTACATGATCAGCACGGCGATGAGCGTGGTGCCCGAGGTGACGAGCGTGCGGCTGATGGTCTGATTGATGGACTTGTTGATGACGGGTCCGGAGGCGTAGGGCAGCTTGCCCCGGTTCTCGCGGACGCGGTCGAGGATGACGATCGTGTCGTTGAGCGAGTAGCCGATGATCGTCAGGAGCGCGGCGATCAGACCCAGATCGATCTTGAAGGGCTCGATCATCAGCGCGCTCGCGAAGCCGGGGAACTTCTCGTAGATGATCTCGGCGACGGCGATGAGGCCGACGACCGCGATGACGTCGTGCATGAGCGCAGCGAGCGCAGCGAGTGAGTAGCGCAACGAGCCGAATCGGAACCAGACATACGCGAGGATGCCGGCGAAGGAGAGGAAGACGGCGACGATGGCCTGGGCGCGGAAGGTCGCGGCGACCTGCGGGCTGAAGGATTGCACGCCGGCGAAGGTGGTCGTCTCGGTGAGGGCGGCGCGGGCGAGGTCCCACTCGCGCTGGGCGACCTCGACGCGCCAGCGCGGCTCGTCGTCGAGGAATCCGGCGTCGGCGTCGCGAACGACGATGACCGCGGCTTCGACGGCCTCCTCGGTTCCTTCGAGGATGATGAGTTCGTGGCGGCGCGTCAGGGTGTCGGAGAAGTCCGGCTGGGTGCGCATGTCCTCGAGGCGCTGGCGGATGCGCTCGACGGGTCGCGCGGGCTCGATGTTGTCGAGGAGGATCGCCACGCCCCCGACATACTGGCCGACCTCGTTGCGGAAGCCGAGGCGGTTGATGTTGGGGCCGAGGTTGGATTCGAGGATCGGGTAGACGGGCGCGCCGCCGTGGTCGTCGACATCGGAGCCGACGAACTCGAGGGGCGGGCTGGTGGCGATGAGATCGCCGAGCGCCGTGATGATGGCGTTCTGCACCGCTTCGCGCTCGGTGGCGGTGGTCTTGATGCGGAAGGTGTCGCTGGTGACGCCGTCGGCGGCGGGGTTGATGGCGACGACCTCGGCGGTGCGCAGGTCGGCGACGGGAGAGTTCGGGTCGTCGGGGACGACGGCGAGGATCTCGTCGAGGATGTCCTGGCGGGTGCGCGTCTCGCCGGCGGTGAGTGAGACCTCGACGGCGGTGCCGCCCCGGAACTCGTTGTCGAGCATTTCGCCGCGCTGGATGTAGATCATCCCGAAGCCGAGGCCGAGGTAGCCGGCGCTGATGACGATGAAGAGCGGGCGGAGGCGCAGCCAGTCGATGCGCGGCGTGAGGGCGCGCTGGAGCGCGGGGATGACCATCGGCAGCTGCTTGCGGATGGTGGCGCCGAGGTTGAACTCGAGGAGGTAGGTGAACAGGAGCCTCGTGATGAAGAGGCTGCTGATGAGCGTGCAGACGATGCCGATGCCGAGGGTGATGGCGAAGCCTCGGATCTCCTGCGTCGCGCGGTAGTAGAGGACGAGCACCACGATGAGGTTCGTGATGTTGGCGTCCATGATGGTGGAGAGCACCTTCTGGTAGCCGAGGCGGACGGCGGTCTTGATGTCGGCGCCGTCTTCGAGCTCTTCGCGGATGCGCTCGTAGATGAGCACATTGGCGTCGACGGCCATACCGAAGGTGAGCACGATGCCGGCGATGCCGGGCAGCGTGAAGGCGGCGCGGGCGAGGGCCATGGCGCCGAGGATCATCAGCGCGTTGCATGCCAGCGCGAAGACGGCGATGCCGCCGGCGCCGAAGTAGTAGACCATCATGAAGCCGGCAACGGCGATGAGGGCGATGACGCCGCTGGTGAAGCCCTTGCGGAGGTTGTCGGCGCCGAGCTCCGGGGCGAGCGTGCTGACGGAGATCGGGCTCTCGCTGACCTTGGCGGTGAGGGCGCCGGCGTTGAGCGTGTCGACGATGTAGCGGATGTCGAGGTCAGTGAACTGACCCA
>JBICHM010000168.1:0-4947 GCA_043101835.1 Phycisphaerales bacterium
TATACGAATCCCGATTTGCTGGCGTGGAACCGGAAACACCTGCCTGATTACTTCGAGGTCTATCTGCAAGCGTCGATCTCGTTCCTTAGCGCACGGGACGACAAGCGGCTGTATGCGCGCGCCGCGGCCGGCGAGATCCTCCATCGCGTGCTTGCTCGCCTCAGCGACGCCGCGCTCGACGGCGAGGCGCTCGACGAACTGCGCGAGCACCTCGACGGCTCGATCACGCACGAGCGCTGCGCCGCGGCGCTCGAGGCGGTCGTCGGGGCGATGCACCGGCTCAGCGTGCTGACGATCGATGCCTTTTTCTCGCGCCTCGCGTCGTCGTTCAGCCTCGAGCTCGGCGTGCCGCCCGGTTGGCGGATGCTCGATGAGGAAGAGGACGCCCACTTGCGCGCGGGGGCTGTCGATCGCGCGCTTCGCGACGCGCCGGCCGAGGACATCCTCGAGTTGCTCCGCGCACTGCACGGGCGCGACATGCGCGCCCATGCGCACAAGTCGGTGATGGACATCGTCGCCGATGGCTACAACGCGTATCTCGAAACGCGCGGGAACGAGGCGGTCTGGAGCGCCCTGTCGCCGGTGGGAACAGCGCTTGACAGCGAGGCCCTGGCGGAGGCGATCCGTCGTCTCGAGCAGGTTCCGATACCGACGACCAAGGCCGGAGCGCCCGACAAGCGCTGGTCGAAGGCAATCGCGGCGTCGCAGGCGGCGGCGGTGTCCGCGGGGTGGGAGGGGTTCCTCAGCGCCGGGCTCGGCAAGAAGGTGCTCGAAGGGGATCTGTCCTACTACGGCCAGCTCATGGACGACGATCTGACCGGCGCGATCAGCGTCCTCATCGAGCACGCGCGCGCCGCGCTCACGCTCGATCACGCGAAGCGCACGCGCGCAGCGCTCGATCTGATTCGGCGCTTCGACGGCGCGTACGCCTCGATGAAGCGCGCGGCGGGCGGGCTGACTTTCGACGACCCGCCCCGCCTGCTGCTCGCAGCCGACTCGGTCGGAGATCTCGAGCACCTCTACTTCCGTCTCGACGCCCGCCTGCGTCATGTCCTGCTGGACGAGTTTCAGGACACCTCGATGCTGCAGTTCCGGCTCATCGAACCGATTCTCGATGAACTGCTCAGCCAGGCGGAGGAGGCGCGGAGCGTCTTCTGCGTGGGTGACGCGAAGCAGTCGCTCTACGCCTGGCGCGAGGCCGAGCCGACGCTGCTGCCGGCCCTCGCCGACCGGTGGCCGACGCTGCACGAGGAGACGCTCGCGCAATCGTGGCGTTCGAGCCCGATCGTGCTGGAGGCCGTCAACGCCGTGTTCGAGCGCGTGCGCGAGAACCCGGCGATGGGCGCCGAGCGTGGGGCGCTCGCAGCGGCGGAGGCCTGGGACCAGCGGTTCGACACGCACTCTGCGGCCAGGGAGCGCCTGCCCGGCGCAGTTCGACTCTGCGTTGCTGACGAGGCGGAGGGCGCCGAGGCGACGCCCACAGCGGCGAACCGGGCGGCGCTGGCGACAGCGGCGCGGCGCGTCACCGAAGCGCGGGAGCGAGCGCCCGGCGCGACGATCGCCGTGCTCGTCCGCCGAGCGGCGGACCTGCGCACGGTGCTCGGCATGCTCAAGTCGCTCGGCGTTGACGCGAGCGAACAGCGGGGCAACCCGCTTGTTGACACGCCGGCCGTCGCCGCGGCGGCGTCGATGCTCCGATTCATCGACCACCCCGGCCATACGGCCGGCCTGTTCCATGTGGCGACGACGCCGCTGGGCCCGGCGCTGGGCCTGACTGATCCGCTCGACGAGCGCGCCGCCCGGCGTGTCGCCGCGGCGCTGCGCCGGCGCATCGCGCAGGGGGGCTGTGCGCCCGTCCTCAGTGCCTGGCACGAGGCGTGCATCGCCGACATGGACGCCCGCTCGGCCGCGCGGTTCGAGCAGCTCATCGACCTCGCCGAAGCATTCGACAGTGCCGGGCGAGGCGGCCCCGCCGATCTGGCGGACCTGCTCGAGACGCGGCGCGTGGACGAGCCGGGGCGCGCGCCAGTGCGTGTAATGACGATTCATGCCGCAAAGGGGCTGGAGTTCGATGTCGTCGTCGTGCCCCTCGTCCTTGGCAAGCGCACATGGGATGTCGCCGGCGCCGGCGTGCTGACGATGCGCGATGAGCCCCTCGGCCCGGTGACGCGCGTGACGCGCTATCCGAACAAGCTGATGCGCGCGCTGCATCCCGAACTCGAGGTCATGTACGACGGCGCGATGCAGCGGCAGGTGAACGAGGAGCTGTGCTGCCTTTATGTCGCGGCGACCCGCGCAAAGCGCTGCCTGGAGCTCGTCGTGCCGGCCGACGGTTCGGGACGCGCGGGGACCCCGCTGCAGGACGAGGAGTGGAAGCTCCGTCCGGACCACCTCTTCCGATTCGCGCTCGCCCCGGACGCGCCCGCCTCGCCGGGCGTCACGCTCTGGGAGCGCGCGAGCGAGACGGACTGGGCGGACGACGATGGGCTGCGTCATGAGCGCCGGGCGCCGGTGGGCGGTCGGGAGGTGGCCCTGCGCGTGCGCGCGCCCGAGCGCCGATCGGCGGCTCGCCTCGCCGGCGCGACGCCGTCGCGCGAGCGATCGGGGCGTCCGGTCGACGGCGCGTCGCTGCTCGCGAGACGGGACTCGCGCGGGCGCCGGGTTGGCGACCTCGTGCACCGCTGGTTCGAGCGAATCCGGTGGATCGAGGACGGAGTCCCCGAGGAGGCGGACCTGCGCGCCGAGGCGATGCGCGACGGCTTCGATGGCGAGGCCGTCGAGCGTGCGCTCGGGGCGTTCCGAAGCGGCATCGCCGGGGCGTCGCTCCGCGGCGCACTGTCGCGCGAGGCGTGGCTCGCCCGTGCGCCGGGCGCAGACCGCGCCGCGGTGCACCTCGAGCGTCCCTTCGCGGTGCGCGACGACGACCGCCTGCTCGAAGGCCGATTCGACCGGCTCGTGATCGGGCTGGCGGGCGAGCGACCGGTGTGCGCCGAAGTGCTCGACTTCAAGACCGACAGCGCAGCGCGCGGGCTCGACGAGGCGGCGCTCGAGCAGTACGCCGAGACCCACCGGGCCCAGATGGAGGCCTACCGGCGGGCCGCGGCCCGTGTGCTCGGGCTCGGAATCGAGGCTGTCGAAGCCGCTCTCGCATTCACAGCGGCTGGCGCAGCGGTGCGTCTCGACCACGAGTGACCGGGATTTCTCTTTCAACGGGCTTTCGCCTCCGGTAGCCTCGCGCAGGCGCGGCGAGCGCGGAGAGGGGACGACGATGCGCACGATGTACGGCGCGATGGCGCTGCTCGGCGCCGCAGGCGCGGCCCACGCCGGGGGGCCGCTGGCGACGATTCAGGATGTCACCGTGGGGTCGAGTTCCTCGCCGCGTGCGCTGCAGGGGCTCGCCTGGGCCGACGTGGCGGGCATCGGGCCGCTCTTCCTCACCTCCACAGGCTCCTGCGTGCCGTTCATCGGCACGGGCAACGGCCTCGCGCGCTTCACCGACGCCTGGTCGCTCGTCGGCGAGAGCGACTACAGCGCTGAGCCCTGCCACTTCGGCGACATCACCATCGGCTCCGACGGCTCGATCTACGCCCCCGCCAGCGAGTACGACGGCATCGGCTTCACCAGCGACAAGCCGTTCCAGATCAACCGGTTCCGCGCGAGCGATCTCGGCGCGGACGGCGCGTGGAACGCCGATGCGCTCTTCGACACCTACGGCTTCAACGATCTCTCGGGCGCCGACTACCGCCACGGCGACCTCTACATCGTCGACTACCGCGACGCGTCGCCTGATGCGACGAACATCTATGTCTTCGATCTCGCGACCGAGCCGCCGACGATGATCGACCTCGTCACCGTCTCGACGCGCCTGGTGAACGGGGTCGAGTCCTACGGCAACCGGCTGTACCTCGCGGCCGATGTCGATTCGGTCACCGCGCGCCTCGATGTGTACGACCTCGACGCGCTGGCGGCCGGCGTGAACGACCCGATCGACTCGTACACCTTCGACATCAGCGACGGGTCGTCCCAGCTCGGTCAGCACTCCGAGGGCCTGACCTTCAAGTTCGCCCCGGCCGGGCCGGAACTCTGGGTGTCCGCGGCGCTGGGCACGATTGCGCGGCGCATCGCCCTGCCCGATGCGCCGACGCGCGTCACATGGACCGGCGCCGGCTCGGTCGTGGGCGAGCCGTTCTCGAACTGGCGCGACTACTCGTTCGGCTGGGACGGCCAGCCGACCGGCGCGACCGATGCGCTCATTGACTTCGCCGGCGACGCGTTCGTGACGATCGACAGCGCCGGCGCGTGCGCGGCGTTGACCGTCCTCGGCGCCGATTCGACGGCGCAGGGCATCCGCATCGAAGGGGGCGGCGCGCTGACTTCGGCCGATGGGCTGATCTCCGGCAGCGCGGCGCATCTGGCCGGGGGCGTGTGGACATCCCCGGGGCCGATCGTGATCGACGCCGCGGGCGCGCTCCGAGGCTTCGGCGAGGTCGTCGGTCCGGTGCAATGCGCGGGCGAACTCGAAGCCGACGCCGGCGCCACGCTGACCATCGACTCGCTCACGCTCGAACCGACGGCGACCATGCGGGCGGATGTCGGGGACGGATCTGCCCCCGCGCTTCTCGCGGCGACCGTCGGCGCCACACTCAACGGCGCCGTCGAGGTCGTCGCAACGATCCCGCCCGAGGCGTGCGCCCGCGTGCAGATCGTCCAGGGCGGCGCCGTGGCCGGTGCGTTCGCGAGCGAAACCCTCCCGGCCCCCGCGCCGGGCATGCGCACGGCGATCGTGCAGAGCGCAAGCGGCGTGGACTATGTGCAGACCAGAGGGGCAGATCTCGATGCCGACCTCACGGTCGACGGCGCCGACCTCGGGGCGCTGCTCGGCGCGTGGGGCCAGCCGGGCGCGACCGATCTCAACGCCGACGGTGCCACCGACGGCGCGGATCTTGG
>JBICHM010000169.1:0-7949 GCA_043101835.1 Phycisphaerales bacterium
ACCGTGCCGTCGGGGTTCACCCAGATGGTGGTCGGGTAGCTCTTGATCGTGGAAAGCGCGGGGAGGGTCGCGGCGGTCTGCTGCTTGTCGCTGACGCCGCCGATGAGAATCTCCCAGTCGATGGCATGGCGCTCCTTGAAGCGCTCGACCTGCAGGCGGCTGCGCTCGGCGTCGTCGGTGTGCTCGTAGGCGAGGCCGAGGATCTGCAGCCCGGCGGCGTGGTGCTCGTCATACAGGCGCTTCAGCAGCGGCGCCTCGTCGTTGCAGTTGGGGCACCAGGTGCCGAAGACGACGACGATCGTCGGCTTGCCGGCGTAGGGCTCGCGCTGCAGCGCCTCGAGGCCGAGGCGCGTCTCGCCGGAGACGAGGCTGACCTCGCTGAAGGGATCGGGCAGCTCGAAGTCTTCGCCCGGGCTGAGGCGCGTCGCCGTGAAGGTGTCGTGGTAGTAGCCGCCGGAATAGAAGTGGCCCGTCATCGCGTCCGTCGAGGGCCCGAGTTCGCCGGTGAAGAGGAAGGCGTGCGATCCGTCGAAGACGCTGAGGTTCATCGTCTCCGCGACGACATTGCCGGCGAGGAATCGGTAGTCGCCCGTCGGCGTGAGGATGGTGCCGGTGAGCGCGCCGGATTCGTCCTGCTCGAAGACGCCCTTGGCGAGGCCGCCGTCGGCGAAGTTCATGCGCCATTCGCCGGAGAAATCGGACCGGTCGTTGACGGGCGCGGCGGTGACGAAGGGAAAACGCTGCGCCGGCAGCGGCTCGCCGACGGGCCGGGCCTCGGCGGGCATCTCGGCGATGGCGCCGCCGCCGCGCGTCTTGGTGTAGACACCGACGAGCGCCTCGCCCTCGGGCTCAAGCGTTAGGCGGCTGTCGTAGTGCGGGAAGTCGAGCAGGTACGCGCCGTCCTCGAAGCGCTGGAGATCCGCGGCGACCTCCTCGTCGCCGTTGCGGATGATCGCCTCGTCGCCGGCCGCGGGAATCTGCAGGTAGAAGGGCAGGGGGCCGCCGTCGCCGGTGTCGAGGTTGACGCGCAGCCAGCGGTCGGCGAACTGCACATCGGCGCTGCCAAAGTCGGCCACGCTCGAGTTGGCGACGAAGGTGTCGCGCGCGGCGTCGAGGGCGAGCCACAGCCCGCCGCCGACCACGGCGACGAGCAGGAAGAAGCCGACGATGACCGCCTTGCCGCTGAGTCGCTTGCTGTCCGCCATGCGCGGGCTCCGAGTTGCTGGCGTCGTCGGTTCAGGCGTCGCGCTTGGCCATCATGCGGAGCATGTCGACGCAGCGCGAGGCGTAGCCGTACTCGTTGTCGTACCAGGAGACGATCTTGAAGAACCGATCGTTGAGCTCGATGCCCGCGCCGGCGTCGTAGATGCTGCTGTGCGGGTCGCCGATGAAGTCGCTCGAGACGACATCCTCTTCGGTGTAGGCGAGCACGCCCTGCATCGAGCCCTCGCTCGCGGTCTTCATCGCGCCGTTGATGGCCTGCAGGCTGGTCGCCTTGTCGGTGCGGAAGGTGAGGTCCACGCAGGAGACATCCGCCGTCGGCACGCGGAAGGACATGCCCGTCAGCTTGCCCTTGAGCGCGGGGATGCACAGGCCCACGGCCTTCGCGGCGCCGGTGCTCGCGGGGATGATGTTCTGGTACGCGTTGCGCCCGCCCCGGTAGTCCTTCTTGCTCGGCCCGTCCTGCGTCGGCTGCGTCGCCGTGACCGCGTGGACGGTCGTCATCAGACCCTCGGCGAGGCCGAACTCATCGTTGATGACCTTCGCGACCGGCGCGAGGCAGTTGGTCGTGCACGACGCGTTGCTGATGATCGTGTCCTTCTTCGGGTCGTATAGCTCGTGGTTCACCTTGTAGGCGAAGGTGTTGACCTTGTCGGGGTCCTTGGTGGGGGCGCTGATCATCACGCGCTTCGCGCCGGCCTGGAGGTGCTTGCTCGCGCCCTCGTGCGTCGTGAAGAGGCCGGTCGATTCGAGCACATAGTCGGCGCCGAGCTGCTTCCAGGGCAGCGCCGCGGGGTCGCGCTCGCTCGTGACCTTGATGGCCTTCCCGTCGATGACGATCGAATCGCCGTCGTGCTCGACCGTGCCCGGCCAGCGCCCGTGGACGGTGTCGTACTTGAAGAGGTAGGCGAGCAGGTGCGCATCGACGAGGTCGTTGATGCCGACGAACTCGATGTCGCCGGCGCGCCGGCCGGCGCGGACGACGAGGCGACCGATGCGACCGAAGCCGTTGATTCCGACACGGATGGCCATGGGGCGTCCCCTGAATCTGCTGTGGTGCGGACCGAACAGGAAGGCAACGGTAGGGCGGCCCTCCGCGGCCTTCAACGGGCGTCAGCCGGGGGTCGGGCCCGGGCCCAGGACTCAGCCCGCCAGCGTCTCGCGCAGCAGCTCGAGCCCGCGCCGCAGGCGCGACTCCTCGACGGCGAAGGAGAGCCGGAAGGGCGTGTCCTGGCGGCTGTAGACGCCCCCGGGACTCACGAGCACATTCTTCTCGATCATCTTCTTCACGAAGGCCTCGCCGGTCAGGCCGAGGCGCTCGGGGATGCGGATGAAGCAGTAGAACGCGCCGCCGGGGCGGAAGATCTCGCAGACATCGCCGAGGGCGTCGATGACCATGTCGCGCCGCTTCTCGTAGACCTCCACCATCGGGCGCGGGTCCACATCGAAGGCCTCGCGGCAGGCCCACTGCGCCATCGAGGGGGCGCAGACATAGGTGTACTGCTGCATCTTGACCATCTCGCTGACCAGCCAGCCGGGGCCGCAGACATACCCCATGCGCCAGCCGGTGCAGGCGTAGGTCTTGCCGAAGCCGCGGATGACGACGACATCGCGCTCGGCGCCGTCGAAGCGCGCGGGGCTCGGGCAGGCGTGCTTCCGGCCGCGCTCGGGGCTGGGGTCGAGCGCCTCGCTGAAGGCGAACTCGTCGTAGATCTCATCGCTGATGAGCACAACGCCCTTCGCGCGGCAGAGGTCGAGCAGGTCGCGGCATTCCTGCGCCGTCATCGTCACGCCCGTCGGGTTGCCGGGGCTGACGCAGATGACGAACTTCGTGCGCTCGGTGATCAGGGGCTCGACGCGCTCGGCGGTCAGCTTGAAGTCGGGGTAGGTGTCGCAGGGGACGGCCTTGGCGCCGACGAGCTTCGCGAGCGCCGGGTACAGCACGAACCAGGGGTCGGGGATGATCATCTCGTCGCCGGCGTTGAGCATCGACAGGGCGCAGAGCACGAGGGCGCCGCTGGTGCCGCTGGTGACGAAGACGCTCGGGCGCTCCGGGTCCTCGTGGGTGGCGAGGTTCTCGGAGACATCCCAGCCGAGGTCGGCGCGCAGATGGCTGACGATGCGCGAGCGCAGCTCCGGGATGCCGCGCGTGATGGTGTAGCCGTTGCGATCGGCGTGGATCGCGTCGCAGGCGGCGCGCTTGACCGCGTCGGGCACCGGGAAGTCCGGCTGCCCGATCGTCAGGTTGATGGGGTCGTTGAGGGAGGCCGCCTGCTCGAAGATGCGCCGGATGCCCTGCACATCGAGGGACTGTGCGCGGCTCGAAATGATCCGCTGGCGGTCCATGCGCATTCCGGCGTCGCGGGGCGACGAGTGAAGCCGCGGATCAGCGGGGCTTGCGGTGCCCGACCTTGGGCAGACCGATCGCGCTGTTCTTCTTGGCGTCGAACTTGTCCTGGTCCTTGAGCTTCTGGATGCGCTCGGCGCGGGTCAGCACATTGCGGTGTGCGGAGAGGGCGCCGCCGGGGACCTTCAGGCTGGGATCGAGGCTCATCGCGTGCTCCGAAGTCTTCGGGGGGTCGTTTCCCGAGGGGCGGCGATGATAGCAGCCCGGCGGGCGTCTGGCGAGGGGTGGCGCAGGGGCCTGGGACCGGGGATCCGGGACCAGGGGGCGGCGGCGGGATCAGCCGGAGTACTTGGCGGGGTAGGTGTCGGCCCAGTCGGTGGTGCCGCCCATGTCGCGCTTCCAGATGCGCCCGAGGCTCTGGATGCGGGCCTTGAGGGTGTTGTGCTCGCCGGCGCGCATCTGGTCGCCGGTGAAGCCCTGGAGGGCGACGACCAGGCGGAGGCTGCCGGTGCTGCTGGGGACGACGGCCGCGGGCACGCCGCTCTCGCGCAGGTAGGCCGCGGCCCGCTCGGCCTCGTCGGGCAGGTCGCGCGCCACGATGAAGTAGTTGAGCCCCGGGGTGCGCGGGTCGGCGCCCGGCTCGGTTGATGCCGGCGCGGGCTCAGCGGCGGGGGCCTGCTGGCGGGGCTGGTTTGTCGCGGCGGCCGGCGTGCCGGAGCGCCCGGCGCTCGGCAGCAGATCGGGGTTGAGGGGCGCCTGGTCGAGCAGCGGGTCCTGGACGGCGCTCTCGAGTTCGCGCTGCGCGCGCGTGCGTTCGCTGTCGCGCACAGCGGAGTCGGCCCGTCGGTAGCCGATCAGGTACCCCCCCACGATGAGCACCACGACCAGCGCCCCGGCGAGGAAGAGGTAGCCCACCGGCAGGCGCACGACGCGCGGGATGGCCGGGCCTTCGGCGATCTCCGGCTCCGGCGCCGGGTCCGGTCGCTCGCGGCGGAAGAAGGGCTTGCGCTCCCGGGGCTCCTCGCGCGGAGCGGGGCGCGAGGGCGTGCGCGGCGAGCGCGTCGCCAGTTCCAGCAGGGTGGGGCCGCTGCGACGGGGCATCAATCGAATTATCGAGCCGAGAGGCGGTCTCGGCAACGAAGAATCGGGGTCAGATCGGGCAAAACGCCCTGATCGACGCGCTACGGCGCCCCGGAGGCGATCGCCGAAGCCATCGCGAAGCCCCCCGCGTGGGAAATCGAGACCATCCACGCCGTCGCGCCGCGCGCCCGGGCGAGTTCCGCCGCCTCGCCGGCGAGGGCCACCGTCGGCTTGCCGAGGGCGTCGGACTGCACCTCGACATCCGTCCAGCGGATGCCGCCCCGCCACCCGGTGCCCAGGGCCTTGAGGACGGCCTCCTTCATCGCGAACCGGGCGGCGAGGTGCTCAGCGCGGCGCTTGGGGCGTCCCGATGCATATGCGATCTCCGCGCTCGTGAAGACGCGCTGCTCGAAGTGGGCGCCATGGTCGGCGAGCATCTTCTCGATACGCGCGACCTCCACCAGGTCGATGCCGTGGCCGACGATCTGCATGCCCCGATGCTACCGGAGGGCGCCCGCTAGCATCGGGCCATGAGCGAATCGGCCCGGCAGCATCGTGACGCCGCGGCGGGACAGCCCGTCGCCTGCGCCGTCCTGACGATCAGCGACACGCGCAGCCTCGACGACGACCCCTCGGGCGACCTGATCAGCGCGATCCTCGCCGAGGCGGGGCACAGCGTGGTCGAGCGGGGGCTCGTGCGCGACGAGGCGCGTGACATCGGCGAGTGGGTCGACGCGCGCCTGCGCGATGCGCGCGTGCAGGCGATCCTCACGACCGGCGGCACCGGCGTGGCGGCGCGCGACACGACGATCGAGGTCGTACGCGCGCGTTTCGCCGTCGAACTGGAGGGCTTCGGCGAGCTCTTCCGGATGCTCTCGTGGGAGCAGGTGGGCGCGGCGGCGATGCTGAGCCGCGCGTGCGCGGGGCTCTGTCTGCCCGAAGGTCGAAGCGAAGGCGTCTTCCTCTTCGCGATGCCCGGCTCGCGCAACGCGGTGGAGACGGCGATGCGCAACCTGGTGGCGCCGGAGCTGGCGCACCTGGTGTGGGAGCGGCGGCGCTGATCGCACAGGTGTGCCACTGCTCGACGCGCAGCGCCGCAGCATTGCCCCGAGAGGAAGACGAACGCGAAGGGCGCGAAAAGACGCGAAGAACAACAGGATGAAACACCGGGGGAGGCGGAGCGGGGTCGCTTCGAGCCCCTCCGTATTCCTCTGTCTTCCTCTGCGTTCGATCCCTTCGCGTCTCTTCGCGGGCTTCGCGTACAAGTCCCATCCGCACCGCTGGGCGCCTTCGCCGCGAGCGGTGGCACACGGGGGGCGCGTGCCCTACTGCACGCTCACCATCTCGATATCGAAGGTGAGCCAGGCGTCCTTGGGAATGACGCCGCCGTAGCCGCCGTTGCCCCAGTGCATCTCGGGCGGGATGACGACCTTGCGCTTGGCGCCCTTGCGCATGCCGGTGACGGCGCGGTCCATGCCATCGATGACCGAGCCGTCGCCGATGATCCAGACATGCGGCTTGTGGTTGCGGCGTGTGTCCATGAACACATCGCCGTCGGGCAGGTAGCCGGTGTAGTGGACCCACACCTGGCTGCCGGCGCCGGCGGGCGGGCCGTCGCCGGCGCGGACGTTCTCGATCTTGATGCCGCGCTTCCGGCCGGCGGTGATCGGCAGATCCGCGCGCTCGCACGCGGCGCAGGAAAGCGCCACGGCGACGACGCCGGCGAGGCAGAGCATGCGCGTGGCGGTGGACGCGGGATCGACTCTGCGGAGCCCGGGCATGATCGACGTATCGACCGGAAACGCGCGCCGCTGAATGGGCCTCGGGCCGGAGGGAGGCCGCCCGAGGCGGGGCGTTCGTTTATCGGGCGATCGCGAGGCGGCTGCGGACGGCGTCGAGCGTCTCGCGCTCGACCGCGTCGGGCTCGTCGGCGCCGCTGACGACAACGCAGCGTTCGGGGTCGAGGCGCGCCTGCTCGAGATACCCCTCGCGCACGCGCGCCCGGAAAGCGATGTCCTTCGACTCCATGCGGTCCCGCGCGCCGGTGATGCGGCTCGCGGCGGTGGCCTCATCGACATCGAAGATCAGCACCAGATCCGGGTGCACCTCGGCGAGGACGACATCGGCGACCTTGCGGATGTCCTCGCGGCTGATGCCGCCTGCCGCGCCCTGGTAGGCCACCGTGCTGTGCACGAATCGGTCGGCGACGACGAGTTCGCCGCGCGCCTGTGCCGGGAGGAGGCGCTCGGCCACCAGCTGCGCGCGGCTCGCCATGTAGAGGAGCATCTCGCAGCGCACGGACATCTCGTCGCAGGCGTTGTCGAGCAGGATGGCCCGGATGCGCTCGCCGATGGCGGTGCCGCCGGGCTCGCGCACGTCGCAGACCGCCAGGCCGGCGTCCTTGGCGCGTGCGACGAAGCGGTTGAACTGCGTCGTCTTGCCGGAGCCGTCAGGCCCCTCGAAGACGAGGAAGCGGCCGCGGAGCGAATCCATCCATGCGACCGACGCGTCCGTGTCGTGCGATGCTGCGTTCACGGGGGGAGTGTACAGAAGAGGAGAGACGGAGAGACGAAGAGATCAAGAGACGAAGCGAAGAATCGAAGCGACGCCGCTTGTCCGCCGCGCAACGCCCGCAGCGCGACCACTTCGTCTCTTCGTCTCTCAGTCTCTTCCCCAATCAATCCTCGTCGCCGTGGCCCTTGAAGGACGACATGACGTCCTGCACGATGTTCGGCGGCGCCGCCTCGTCGTGGCTGTATTCCATATGGAACGCGCCCTGGCCGGCGGTCATGCTCTTGAGCTGGCTGGTGTAGTTCATGACCTCGCTGAGCGGCGCCTCGGCGCGGATCATGCACATGTCGCCGGGGAGCACATCGGTGCCGCTGATGCGCCCGCGCTTGGCGATCAGGTCGCTGGTCAGGTCGCCCATGTACTCGTTGGGCGCGGTGACCTCCACATGCACGAAGGGCTCGAGCAGCGAAGGGCGGGCCTTGCCCACCGCGTCGATGAACGCCCGCTTGCCGGCCGTCATGAAGGCGACTTCCTTCGAATCAACCGGGTGGTACTTGCCGTCGTAGACGCTCACGCGCACGCCGGTCATCGGGTAGCCGGCGAAGGCGCCGCCGGAGAGCACCGCCCGGATGCCCTTCTCGATCGCCGGCAGGAACTGCTTGGGGATCGAGCCGCCGAAGGTGTCATCCACGAACTCGAAGCCGTTCTCGGCGTCCTGCGGCAGCGGCTCGACACGGAGATACACCTCGCCGAACTGCCCGGCGCCGCCGGTCTGCTTCTTGTGGCGATG
>JBICHM010000170.1:0-6347 GCA_043101835.1 Phycisphaerales bacterium
TGCTCGTCGGGGTGGTCGCCGCCCCCGCCGCGGCCCAGGACGGCGCGACCGGTGAGCGCATCGTCATTCAGCCCGCCGGACGCGCCACGTGGGCGCAGATGGTGGCCACCGAGATGATCGACCAGCGCGACCTCATCAAGCTCCCCGAGGTCGTGCACTCGCCGACGAAGCTCGACAAGTCCGAGCGCCCGCTCGACGCCGAGCGCATCGACGCGGAGGTCCAGCCGGACGATGCGCCCGCCGCCGCGGTCCGTTCCCTCCGCAGCCTCGACGACCTCGCGCTGCAGAACGGCTTCCTCGGGATGGCCGACAACAACACGTCGATCCCGCCCGACACGATGGGCGCCGTCGGCCCCAACCACCTGATGACGATGCTCAACACACAGGTGGGCATCCAGAACAAGCAGGGCGGCCAGTTCTCGATCGTCAGCCTCGACACCTTCTGGACCGTCGGCACCGGCATCAGCGGCGATCCGTTCGACCCGGTGCTCCTCTACGACGCGCTCTCCGGCCGGTGGATCGCCTGCGCCGACGCCGACAGCCGCTCGGCGAGTTCGTCGGTCTTCTTCGCGATCAGCGACGGCGCCGATCCGACCCAGGGCTGGACGTTCTACGAGATCGACGCCGACCCGACCAACGTGTCGTGGGCCGACTTCCCCGGCTTCGGCGTGAACAGCACCTGGATCGCCATCACGAACAACATGTTCACCGTCGCCGGCAACGGCTTCAGCGGCGTGAAGATGTGGGTGATCGACAAGAGCACGGCCCTCGCCGGCGGCGCCCTGACCATCACCACCTTCAATCAGGGCTTTGATCTCGCGGGCAACCTCGACGGCTTCACGATGCGCCCGGCGCAGACCTTCGACGCCGCGGAATCGAACCTCTACATCATCGACAACAGCGGCTTCTCTTCCGGCGGCATCCCGCTGCTGCGCCTCAGCCGCATCACCGGCACGGGCCCCGCGCCGGTCTGGAACGCGCTGCCTGGCATCTTCGGCGGCGTCAACGCCGGCAGCGGCCTCTACTCGGTTGTCAACGATTTCTCGCTCGGCTTCCCCGACGCCTCGCAGCTCGGATCCGGCGTGCGCGTGCAGACCAACGACTACCGCATCATCAACGCCGTCGTGCGCAACGGGCGCCTCTGGTGCACGCACGCCGCCGGCCTGCCCGAATCCGGCGCCGACCGCACCGCCGCCTTCTGGTACGAGTGGAACCCGACCAACGGCGCGCTGCAGCAGTCCGGCGTCATTTCCGGCGGCGCCGATACACACCATTTCTTCCCGAGCCTGAGCGTGAACAGCGCCAACGACATGGTCATCGGCTTCTCACGCTCGGACGCCGGCCGCTTCGTCGAAGCCGCGTACACCGGCCGCCTCGCTGGGGACGTCTTCGGCACGACGCGCCCGATCACCGTGATGAAGGTCGGCGAGGACGTCTACGAGAAGTCCTTCGGCAGCGGGCAGGTGCGCTGGGGCGACTACAGCGCCACCGGCGTTGACCCCGTCGATGACCTCACATTCTGGTCGCTCCAGCAGTACGCCGAGACCGACGTCGGCGCGTCGCAGAGCAACGACCGCTGGGGCGCCTGGTGGAGCGAGATCGGCAGCGCGAGCCTCTGCCCGACCGATCTGACCGGCGACGGCCAGACCGATGGCGCCGACCTTGGTGTGCTCCTCGGCGCCTGGGGCACCAACCAGTACGACTTCAACGGCGACGGCACGATCGACGGCGCCGACCTGGGCATCATGCTCGGCTCGTGGGGCCCCTGCCCGTAACCCACCCGGTTCCACGCCCTCCGGTGCATCCGGGCCGAACCGCATCAGCGAACCCACTCCCGGCGGAATGACGCCGCCGGGAGTGTGTTCGCCATGTCCACCGCATCCGTCACCCGGGGCGTTCGTTCCGGCGCTGTTTCTGCCCCCTCCTATGGACGCGCCCGCCTCTGGCTGGGCATCAGCGCCGTCGGGTCCGTGGTGGTGCTCGCCGCCGCTGCGCTCGCCATCGACGCCCCCGGCGCGCTGACAAGCGCGATCGCCCACCCGATCGGAGCGCTCGGCGCGTTCATCGGCGCTTGCGCGCTCCTGCACCTTCCCTTCGACATCCTCGGCGGCTACCTCCTCCCGCGTCGGCACGGCCGCGCGCACCCTGTTGCCCCAGCGTTTGTGATCGGGCTGCTGCGCGGTGCGGTGTTGCACGCGGCGATGCTCTTCGGCACGGCCTGCCTCCTGCTTCTCGCCGGGCGCATCGGCGGCTTCGCGCTCACCGTCGCCGCCGGCTGCGCCGCAGCGCTGCTGCTGCTCGTGCTGCAGGAACCCATCGCCCGCCTGCTGGCGCCGATGCGCGTGACGCGCACCGACAGCGACGGCGCACGAGCCGTCGTGCTTGTCAGTTCGAGCGATGAGGGGTTCACCGGCGCAGTCACCGGCGTGTTTCGTGCGCGGCGGATCATCATGCCGGATCGCTGGCGCGAAACGCTCCGCGAACGGGGGTTCGCCATCGCGCTGCGCAGGCGCAGGATCGCCATCGATTCGGGCGCGTGGCGGCGCGGGCGTCTCGTCGCGTTCGCCTTCACCGGCGCCGGGCTCCTCATCAGCGCACTCCTCGCCGGCCCCGAGCGCATGGGCACGGCCGAGGGGGTCATGCGCCTGTCGCTGTTCTTCACCCTCTGGACCTTCGCCGGCCTCCTGACGCTGCCGACCCTCTCACGCGCCGCGGTCGCGTCCATTGATGCGCAGCTGCGCGACACGGTGGACGACGAGGCGGAAGTTGATGCGGTGATCGACCGCCTCGACACACTGCAGGACGCCGAGCCCGAGCGACCGAGGCTGGTCGAGACGATCTTTCACCCCGTTCCGAGCGTCACGAACAGGCAACGCGGTCGCGACACCGCGCCATTGCGCGCCGCGTGGAATGTCGCCCGATCGAGCGTGTACCTCTCCTGGGCTGGCGTCGGTCTCCTCGGTCGCGCCGTGCACTGCAACTGCGGGCGACCGGCGCTGTGGGTCTTCCTCCCGACGGACTAGTCGGCCGGGCCGAATGACATCTCACGCGGGAACGCGCGGCGAACCGCGTCCTCGGTCATCGGCACGCGCACCATCTCGCCGCGCTGCCAGAGATCGAGCATGTCGAGGAACTGCGCACTGCCAAGCCAGCCGTCCTGCCCACCCAGCAGCACGAAGTAGTTCTCGTCAGGGTCCGCGAGATCCGAGACGTGGCGAGACTGCGCGCCGTAGGTGACCGTGTGCTCGCGCGCCCCGATGGCGTGCGCACTCTTGTAGACGGTTCCCGTCGTGCCGTCGGCGGGCACGTCGCCATACCGGAACTGGGCGCCGAGCACGGGCACGAACCCCACCGGATGGCGCACCTCGAGGCGGTGCCGGTCACCCCAGACGACGCCGGGCGCCGCCGACTCGGCCGCCTGCGCCAGGGCGGCGCGGATCGTCTCGTCATCGATCGCCCTGGAAGCGACATCGTCGGCGATGAACCGGTGGGCGGCGTGCGTGCTGCGCATCGACCCGGCGGCGCGATCGCCGTAGAGGCGCCGATAGTGCGTCTCGATCAGCGCCGCCGCGACGGCTTCGTAGACGAGCGCCCCGCGCGAATCGGCGCGGTACTGCCCGTCCCACAACGCGAGGTCGTCGATGACCGCGCGGGGCTCCGCGGCCTCGCGCGCCACGATCGCCTGCGCCGCCTCGTGCGCGCTGATGAGGTACACATCGCGCTGCGCATCGCGAAGATCATCAAGCGTCACCGTGCCCGGCCCCTCCAGCAACGCGCGGATGCGCAGCGTGCGATCGTTCCAGTTGCCGCCGAGCGTGATGGGCGGGTCGATGCGCATCGGCACGTTGTTCGCCGTCACCACGAGGCCCCCGGGCGGGTTGAGCACCGCGGGCAGCGTCTCGCTGCCGATGCGCTCGGTCGGCAGGGTCGACGCGTCCGCTGGGTCGGCGAGCAGCCCGTTGGTCGCGGCCCGCCCGGCGGCCGGCGCAAACTCCACCGCCATCACCTGCCCGACGTTCCCGGCGCCGTCGGCGTACACGAAGTTCTGCCCGCTGACGGCGTAGGTCTCGAAGGCGCGCCGGAACTCGTCCCAGGTCGTGGCGCGCGTGATCTCGAGGAACGCCGTCGCCTCGTCGCTGGGCTCGTGCCCGCGCCACCACAGCGCCGTGTCGGGCAGATCCTCGCTCGCCAGGTACGGCGCATCGGTGATCACCGGCCCGAGTTCGTGGTCGCGAAAGTCCGGCGTGAAGTTCGACCACCAGCGCCGGCGCAGCGGCTCCTCCCGCAGGCCGAACGTCTCCGGGGCTTCATTCGAGACGTCGTAGAACACACTGCTGAGCGCGAGCATGTTCGTGCCGCCCCAGGCGATGTGCTCGTTGCGCCCGATCACCACGAACGGCAGCCCTGCGAAGGTCAGGCCGACCACCGCGCCCGCCGGTGTGCGATACCCGACGACGAGGAACAGGTTCGGCAGCAACACCCCCAGGTGCGGGTCGCTGGCGATCATCGCGCTCCCGCTGGCGGTGCGCGAACCCGCGACCGCAAACGAGTTGCTCCCCGTGCGCCCGACCGACAGCAGCGCCGACACCGGCGTCGGCTCCTGCGGCCCGAAACTCGGCACGCCGTCGCCGTTGAACGCGCGCATGCGCTCGAGGTACGCCGCGCCCCCGTCGTCGCGCGCGAGGCGCGCGTCACGGAAGATGCGACCCCATGAGATGTCCACACTCGCAAGGCGGCCGATCGCCAGCACATCCTCCACGCGCCACGGCTCGTTCATGCCGGCGCCGATGAGCACCAGGTCCGGCGGCGCCTGCGGACGCGCTGCGATGTAGTCGTTCACCCCGTCGCAGTACGCCTCGATCCAGGTGCGTGTCGCCGGCGGCAGCGACGCCGCCATCGCAGGCACCGCGCGATCGAGATCCAGTGTCCGCACCAGCCGGTCGATGTCCGTCGCGAAGGGCCCGGCCGTCTCGCTGAGGCGCCCTTGCGCCGCGCGCCGGAGCAGCTCCATCTGGCTCTCCCGGAGGTGCGCGTGCGCCGCCCCGAGCAGGTACGCCGCGTCGCGCTCACTCGCGGCGCTGATGAAGGGAATCTGCCGATCGTCCCAGCGGATCTCCGCCGGTTCGGTGGTCGTCAGGGAATCCACCGGGAAGTTCGCCAGCCGATCGTCGATCGGACGCGCCCCCGGCGCCGGCGGCAACAGCGCGCAGGCGCCGAGCCACGGCAGGCAGACGGCGCAGAGCACGCCTCGGGCGCCAGCCCCCCGCCATCGCTTCATCGCTCCGCCCAGTCGTCGCTGCATTGCTGTTTCCATTTCGAAGTGCATCGATCCCCGGATGCCCGAACGCCCACCGAAGCCCCCGACGCCCCCACCTGTATAGTCGTGTCCCCCGAATGGAGTGCACCATGAACTTGATGAACGCGTTCGCCCGTCTCGCCGGCCCCCTGACGCTCGCGGCTGGTCTCGCCGCGCCAGCCGCGGCGCAGGTCTCCTCCGACTGGTTCCGCCACCCGGCGATCTCGCCCGACGGCTCGACCATCATCTTCAGCCACGCTGGGGATCTCTACACCGTGCCGGTCGCCGGCGGACGGGCGATCCCGCTCACCGTCCACCAGGCCTACGAGACCCGCCCGGTCTGGTCGCGCGACGGGAAGACCATCGCCTTCGCGAGCGACCGCTTCGGCAACTTTGACATCTTCGTCATGCCCGCGACCGGCGGCGAGGCGACGCGCCTCACCTTCCACGACGCCGACGACCTGCCCAGCGACTTCACCGCCGACGGCGGCGCGATTATCTTCGAGTCCAGCCGCATGGACGATGTCGACAGCGCGCTGCACCCAAGCGGCGTCCTCGCCGAGCTCTACAGCGTGCCCGTCGCCGGCGGCACGCCCGACATGCTCCTGACCACCCCCGCCATCAACGCGCGCTACGACGACGCCGGCGCCCGCATCCTCTACGAAGATCGCAAGGGCTACGAGGACGAGCACCGCAAGCACCACACCTCGTCGGTCGCGCGCGACATCTGGATCTACAACCCCGCCACCGGCGAGCACACGCAACTGACCACCCACGCCGCGGAAGACCGCGACCCCGTCATGGCGCCCGACGGCATGGTGTACTTCCTCAGCGAGCGCGCGGGCGACTTCAACCTCTTCCGCATGCGCCCCGGCGATGAGGACTCCGCCGAGCAGATCACCTTCTTCGAAGACCACCCCGTGCGCCACCTGTCTCGGGCGAGCGATGGCGCGACCGTCTTCAGCTGGCACGGCGACATCTACGCGATGGCCCCCGGCGGCGGCGCGGAGCGCATCGACATCACGATCGCCGTCGACACCGCCGGCGACGA
>JBICHM010000171.1:0-12050 GCA_043101835.1 Phycisphaerales bacterium
GCGTCGCCGACGGCGTCGATGAGTGCCGCAAGGCCGTCCGCGCCCAGGTGAAGCGCGGCGCCGATGTCATCAAGCTCACCGCCACCGGCGGCGTCCTCAGCGTCACCGACGCCGGCACCGGCCAGCAGTTCTTCAACGACGAACTCGCCGCGATCGTCGAGACGGCCCACGCGCTCGGTCGAAAGGTCGCGGCGCACGCGCACGGGACCGACGGCCTCAACGCCGCGCTCCGCGCGGGCGTCGATTCCATCGAGCACGGCTCCTTCCTCGACGACGAGTCGATCCGCCTCTTCAAGGAAACCGGCGCGTACCTCGTGCCGACCGTGCTCGCGGGCGTGACGGTGACCGAGATCGCCGAGAGCCCCGCGAACTACTTCCCGCCGCCGGTGCGCGCCAAGGCCCTCGCCGTCGGTCCGGTGATGCAGGATGCGCTCGGACGCGCGTATCGCGCCGGCGTGAACATCGCCTTCGGCACCGACTCGGGCGTCAGCCGCCACGGTGACAACGCGCGCGAACTCGAACTGATGGCCGAGGCCGGCATGCCGAACCAGGCCGTGCTCGCGAGCGCGACGATCGGCGCCGCTGACCTCTGCGGCCTGCTCGACCAGATCGGCACGATCGAAGCGGGCAAGGTCGCCGACCTCATCGCCGTCAGCGCCGACCCGCTCGCCGACATTACGACCTTCCGCAGCGTCCCCTTCGTGATGACGCGGGGCGTGGTGCAGAAGCAGGATTGATCTTCGAAACCGAGCCGGTGGCGCAAGCCGCCGGGCCGCGTCGGTGTGCGCGGGCGGCGCCGGTGCGATCGGGCGCGGCCCGCGTGCTCGCGCACGCGGCTCGGTTGGGTCTACCGCAACCCCGCCGCCAGTGACGCGACGAACTCCCGCGCCGCCGCCGTCGCATCCGCGCCGTTCTTCGCGGCTTCCTCAATCCGCCGCACCAGCGCCGATCCGACGATCACCGCGTCCGCGTGCTGGGCGACCGCCTTCGCCTGCTCGGGCGTGCCGATGCCGAAGCCGCAGGCGATGGGGAGGTCGGTGACTTCGCGCAGCGCTGCGACGCGCTCGGCGACCTCCGGCGCATCGTCGCGCTCGCCGGTGATGCCGGTGCGCGCGAGCAGGTAGATGAAGCCGCTGGAGGCGCGGGCGATCTTCGCGGCCCGCTCCATCGGCGTCGTCGGGGCGATCAGCAGCGCCGCGGCGAGGCCGGCCTCGCGCACCGGCGCGGTGAAGTCCTCCGCCTCATCGAGCGGGCAGTCGGGGAAGATGAATCCGTCGAAGCCGGCGTCCTTCGCGGTCGCGACGAACTTCGCGACGCCCAGCCGGTGCACGATCGACACGCTCACCATCGCGACGAGGCCGGCGTCCACTTCGCTGCGGACGGCGCGGACGCTGTCGAAGATCATCTGCGGCGTCAGGTTCTGCTGGAGCGCCTCGTGCATGGCCGCCGCGATGACCGGGCCGTCGGCGATCGGGTCACTGAAGGGGAACCCGACCTCGATGATCGACGCCCCCGCGCCGGCGACGGCCCGCAGCATGGCGGGGGTGTCGTCGATGGTGGGGCGCCCGGCGCAGATGAAGGGCATGAGCCCCTTGGCCTTGCGCGTGCGCAGGTCGGCGAAGATGGTGTCGATGCGGGACATGGGCGGGAGTGTAGCCGGGCAGGGACCGGGGACCGGCGACCAGGCATCAGGGGAGCGCGTCTGGTCCCGGATCCCTGGTCCCCGGTCCCTGCCTCTCAGTGCTTCACACCCTTCGGCCCGCCGGCGCCGGTGTATTTGCGCAGGGCCTCGGTGAGATCCACATCGGTGATGTTGGCGAGGGTCGTCAACCAGGCGAGCACATCGGCGAACTCCTCCTCGAGGTTCGCGCGCTGCTCGGGCGTCGGCTCGCGCCCGGGGCCGTTGTCCTGCAGGGCGGTGGCGAGTTCGCCGACCTCCTCCATCAGCCACAGGAAGGTGCCGGCGGGGCCGCGCGCAAAGTCGGTCGCGTAGTACCGCTCGCGGATCAGATCCTGAAAGTCGCGGAAGGAAAGGGTCGAATCGGGCGCTGGCTGGGTCATGCCGGGACGATACCGCCATCTGCGCCCGCCGACCGGTGCAGCGCGATCCCGGGGCGCGGTGTACAGTCCCGCCTCCGATGGCCGAGGGCGTCTCCATTCTCGCGCAGCAATCGCCGGGGCGGCTGATCGTCGCCGTGCTGCTGCTGATCGGCGTGACGATCGTGGGGGGCGTGGTGATCCTCGCCATCCGGCGGCGCGCGACCGCCGACCAGACGACCACGGCGCTGGAGTCGCTGAGCCTCGGCGAACTCCGCGACATGCACGCGCGCGGGCAGATCACCGACGAGGAGTACGAGGCCCTCCGGGCGGCGGCGCTCGGGGCGTTCGGGTACGCCGAGAACGCCGAGCGGCGGACGGCGTCGCCCGGCGTCGATCTCACCGGCGACCCCCTGCCGGGGACCGAACCGGACCAGGGCGACGACGCGTCCGGGAATCGGGGACCCGCATAATCGTGCGCTGCGGCCTCTCCGGGGCTGTTTCGGCCTCCGCGTTGGAGATCAGGGCCGCCCACGCCGATACACTGAGGCTGATTTCCACGCGCAGGCGCGATCCGCCTGCGCCCACCCGGGCCCGCGCGACGAGAGGGATGCATGGCGAAGAACCGGCAGGACGGTGATCAGGGCGGCTCCGGGGGCTCCGGCAACGGCGGGGGCGGCGACGGCGGCTTCCGCGGTCGCAAGGTGACCACCTGCTCCTTCTGCGGGAAGACCTCGCGCGAGGGCGGCCCGATGGTGGAGGGGCCCAGCGAGGTCTACATCTGCTCCAACTGCACGGAGCTGTGCCAGAACATCTTCAAGCAGGAGCGCCGGCGCGTCAGCGCCGGGCGCCCGCTCTTCGGCAAGATCCCGGCGCCGCGCGAGATCAAGGAGTTCCTCGATCAGTATGTGATCGGGCAGCTCCAGGCCAAGAAGGTCCTCTCGGTCGCGGTGCACTCGCACTACAAGCGCCTCACCCAGCTCGAGAACGAGAAGTCCCCCGTCGAGCTCGACAAGAGCAATGTGCTGCTGATCGGCCCCACCGGCTGCGGCAAGACGCTGCTGGCGCGCACGATGGCGCGGATCCTCAATGTCCCCTTCGCGATCGGCGACGCGACGACGCTCACCGAGGCGGGGTATGTCGGCGAGGATGTCGAGAACCTCCTGCTGAAGCTGCTGCAGGCGGCGGACTACGACCTCGAAGCCGCGCAGCGCGGCATCATCTACATCGACGAGATCGACAAGATCGGGAAGACCTCGAACAACGTGTCGATCACGCGCGATGTCTCGGGCGAGGGCGTCCAGCAGAGCCTGCTGAAGATGCTCGAGGGCACCATGGCCAATGTGCCGCCGCAGGGCGGGCGCAAGCACCCCGAGCAGCAGTACATCCAGATGGACACGACGAACATCCTGTTCATCTGCGGCGGCACCTTCGTCGGCATCGAGGAGATCATCCGCCGGCGCCTCGGCAAGCGGCGCATCGGCTTCACCAGCGATGTGCGCGGCGAGACCTCCGAGGAGCGTGAGAGCGCCGAGATCCTCCGCGCCGTCCAGCCGGAGGATGTGCTCGAGTTCGGCGTCATCCCCGAGCTGCTGGGCCGCCTGCCGCTCGTTGTGCCGCTCGAGCCCCTGAGCCTCGAGGGCCTCGTCGAAGTGCTCACCCAGCCGAAGAACGCGCTCGTGAAGCAGTACGAGCACCTCTTCAGCCTGGAGGACGCCAAGCTCCGCTTCACCGACGATGCGCTGATGGCCATCGCCGAGCAGGCGCGCAAGCGCAAGACGGGCGCCCGCGCACTCCGCGCGGTCATCGACGAGACCATGCTCGAACTCATGTACGACCTGCCCGACCTCGACAACGAGGGGGCCGAGTATGTGATCGACCGCGAAGTGGTCGAGAGCAAGGGCGTGAAGCTGCGCGACCTCCGCGTGAAGCGCAAGGAATCGGCCTGAGCCACGGACTGTTCTTCGGATTGATGCAGCCCGGACGGGGGGCGAGGGGTATCCTGCGCCCGTGCGTCCCGCCAGCGGCCAACCCGTCGAACGGCTGACCTCAGTCGCGCTGCCCGTCCTTGATGCAGCGCCGCCCCCGGCGCGCCCCGAGCGCCTGGGCGACGCGACGCGCATCGTCGATTCACACGGGCGCACGATCCGCGATGTGCGCATCAGCGTGACCGACCGCTGCAACTTCCGCTGCGTCTACTGCCTCGAGCCCGACGCCGCGTTCATGGACCGCAGCGAGGCGATGTCCGTCGCCGACATCACCCGCCTCGGGCGCGTGCTCGTCGGCATGGGCGTCGAGAAGCTCCGCATCACCGGGGGCGAGCCGACGGTGCACCCGCAGCTGCCCGCGATCATCGAGGGCCTCGCGCAGGCCGGGGCGCGTGACCTCGCGATGACGACCAACGGCTCGCTCGTCACCGCAGAACGCGCGAAGGTCTGGCGCGACGCCGGCCTCGGGCGCGTGACGATCAGCATCGACAGCCTGCGCCCCGATCGCTTCCGCGCGATCACCCGCAGCGCGTGCCCGCCGGAGCAGGTGCTCGACGCCATCGCCATCTGCAACGACGCCGGCCTCGGGCCGGTGAAGGTGAACATCGTCATCGTCCGGGGGTTCAACGACGATGAGGTCGCCGACCTCGCCGGCCTCGCGCGCCGCTTCGGCGTCGATGTGCGCTTCATCGAGTTCATGCCGCTGGACGATGCCCGCTCGTGGGACCGCGAGCGACTGCTGCCCGCCGCGGACGCCCTCGAACGCATCCGCGCGGCTCACGACCTCGTGCCCCTCGATGAGGCCGACCCCTCGAGCACCTCCTTCAACTTCGCCTTCGCCGACGGCGCCCCCGGGCGCATCGGCATGATCGCGCCGGTCACGCGCCCCTTCTGCGGCGCCTGCGCCCGCCTGCGCATCACCGCGGACGGCAAGGTGCGCCCGTGCCTCTTCAGCCGCGACGAGTGGGACCTCCGCCCGACGCTGCGCGCGGGATCCGATGCGGATGTCGCCCGCTTCCTCGCCGACGCCACCTGGACGAAGCAGGCCGGCCACGGCATCGGACGCGACGACTTCGAGCAGCCGGAGCGCCCGATGTCGGCGATCGGGGGGTAGGCGACATCGGAACCGTCAAAGAGCCCTGAGCGCAAGCTCAGGGACACCCGCCCGATCACTGCGCAGGCGTGCGACTGTCCCCGTGCTCGCGCACGGGGCTCTTTGTCTCGCTACTCCGCGTTCAGTTCCGCGCAGTACCAGCCGGACTTGCCCTCGATCACCACCGGCGCGAGCAGGTGCACGCGGTAGTCGGTGTCGAGGAGGCGGCGGGCCTCAGCGGGGCGTTCGACGAAGAGGTGGCGGGCGGGGTCGAGCGTGGCGTCGAAGGCGCCGCCGGGGACGAGGCCTTCGAGGAGCGCCGCGTGGTCGTGGGCCCAGGCGCCGACCACCGCCATTGCGCGGCAGGCGACGGGCGAGTAGGCCGCGAGCAGGTGCAGGCGGCGCTCGTCATCGACGGCCAGTTCGATCGTGCCGTCGTACGGGCAGGCGACCGGCAGCCGGCGCAGTCCGGCGATGCGGTCGGTGAGTCGCGAATCGGCGGGCGTCGGCGCGGGGGTGGCGAGAGAAGCGGGGCCGAGCCCGGGGGCCGGCACAGGCGCCTCCGAGACATCGACCCCGCGCTGGGTCGTACGAGTTGAAGCGGGAACGGGATCGGTCGCGGGCGCCGGGCGCGTCGAAATCGCCTCGGGATCGTCGATGCGGTTTCGCACGCAGGCCGCGAAGGATTCGGGCCCGCCCTCCGCGCCACCCCGGTACAGGGTGGCGCCCGAGGAGGGGCCGAGACGCGACGGGCCGACGACCGTCTCGATGCGCGCATCGAGGAAGGCCTCGGCGGCGCGGCGCAGCTTCTCCGCCGCCTCGCGCGCCTTGTCCTCGGGGGAGCCGATGATCACGACGCGGCGCAGCGGGCCGGTTGGCGCGGGCTCGCGCTCCATGTCGTCGAAGATGTCGTCGGGGTCCTGCGCCGGTGCGAGGACGCGCTTGATGGTGCGGTACGCGCTCACGATCGCTGCGTCGTCGGCGCCGCAGAGCAGTGTGACGGCGTCCACATGCTCACACGCGGCCATCGATGGCTCGCTGGTGGCGTCGACGCGGAAGATCCAGCGGTCGGCCAGCGGCGCGGCTTCATCGAGGGCGTGGTCGAGATCGGGCGCGGCGTTGCGCGAGGGGCGCGGGGTGTCGCTGTAGAGGTCGATCGACGCCTGGTCGCCGGCGATGCGCACGAGCGCGACCGACTCACGCCGTTCGTCGGCGAGGAAGCGCGCATACTGCGCCACCCACGGCCCGGCGAGGACGGGCAGGTGGCCGAGGACGAGGGCTTCGATGGTGGGCGTCGGGCGCTCAGGGTCGCGCCGGATGCGCAGGTCCGGCTCGTCGGGGTCGTGCAGTCGCAGGTGCGCGCCGGTGGCGCCCTCGTCGCCGAGGAACAGCTCGGCGAGCGCGTCGTACTCCGCCTCACCCCGGCGCTCTTCATCGGCGTGCGGGTTCTCGTCGGAGGGTCGGAGCATGGACATGGGCCACTCCAATCTCCCGGCAGGCGCCGGGCGCCCTCGCGCGAAGCGAAGGCTCGTGCTCGGGGCCGATCAGTCGGCCGGCTCGTTCGCCGCGGGCTCGCGCGCTGCGGATCGCGCGACGACGATGATGCTGTTCCGCTCGCCGTAGGGGTTGGTGACGGTGTGGTCGTTGAAGGGGTCGGCGATCCATCGACCATCGACGACGATGCGGTACTCGTGCAGCCCCGTGTGAAGCGGCACGACGGCCTCGTGCACGCCCATCTGGTCGTTGTAGCGCAGTGGCGTGCGGCTGGGCGTCCAGTTGTTGAAGTCGCCGGCGATGCAGACGCGGCTCGATGGGGCGCCGGGGTGGATGAAGAGCACGCCGCCGGAGGTCTCTCGCGCGCCGTAGATGCGGTTGAGCTTCGCTTCGAGCGTGCTCGGCGCCGGCTGGGGCTTGTCTTCGATGATGCGCAGCGGCCCATTGGGCTGCGCGACCACCGGCGTCGCGGGCTCGCTCGCCAGCGCCTGGCCGGGGCGCGCATCGATCCGCTCCTGCAACTGATTCGTCCGCGCGAGCAGGCGCCGGGCGCGCTCGGCGAGTTCTGCCGCACGATTCATCGGGACGGGCGTCTCGTCGGGGTCGGGCAGGGGCGTCGGCGCATCGGGCACCGGCGCGAAGGCCGGCGGGCCGCTCGGGCGGTCGGACGCGGGCTCGTCGAGGTCCGGGTGGCTGGGCTGGGCGCCGCCGGTGAGGGCGATGGAGGCGATCTCGCGCGCGGCGTTGGTGTAGTCAGCCGCGCCGGTCGCATGCTCGTCGTACTCGCTGATCGGCTGGCCGAGGCTCGTCGCCTCGCGGATGCGGGCGTCGAGCCGGATGACGCTCTCGAGCAGCGCGCCCTCGAAGGTGCGGCGCAGCTCCTTGAGCACATCGCCGGCGAGCGTGCTGTCGGGGTCGTGCATCGTCGCGAGGACGCGGTAGGGGGTCTGTCCCCCGAGGCGCCGCCCGAGCGAGCGGATCGCCGACACCTGGCGGCGGGCGCCGTGCATCGAGAGGAAGCCCGTCTCGACGGGGATGACGACCAGGTCGGCCGCGCGGAGGGCGTTGAAGGTCAGCAGGCCGATCGAGGGCGGACAATCGAGGATGCGCCACGCGAACTGGCGGCACTGGCGGTCGAGGAAGTCGGCAAGGCGCCGGTCGCGGTCCTCGGCGTCGGCGAGGCCGCCGCGGGCGCTCTCGAGTCCGGCGAGCTTCACGCTGCTGGGGATCACCGACAGGTGCTTGCGGATGCGCCACGCGAGGCGTCCGAGGTCGACGGGGCGCGACGCCGGCGCGACGAGGGCGTCGCCGATGTGCTGGTCGATCTCGGTCTCGGGGATCGCGAGCCCCGCGGCGCAGTGCGACTGGGGGTCGAGATCGACGAGAAGCGTCTGCTGCCCGCGCTGGCTGAAGACGCCGGCGAGGCTGATGGCGGTGGTGGTCTTCCCGCAGCCGCCCTTCTGGTTGATGATCGCGATCGTCCGCACGGCGCGTCCTTGCCCCGTCAGATGCAACTCGGTCGGATTTCGGGCAGGCGCACGGCGGAAACGCGCTCGCGACCGCCCCGTCATCGAGGCTTATCGGGTGTCGCGCGGGCGGCGCTTCAAGATTGCAGCCGAGCCGCCCGTTCAGCCCTCGGCGCGGATCGACGCCCACCCCGCACGGAGCGCCGCTGGATCGGGACCGGGCACGAGCTCGACGCCCCCGCCCGAGCGCAGCGCGACGATCCGCAACGCCCCGGCCGACGCCTTCTTGTCGGCCTGCATCCGCTCGAGCAACTCGTGATCGTCGGGCAGGCCGGCGACGGCGACGGGCAGCCCCGCAGCTGCGACCGCTTCGCGGACCCGCGCGCCGTCGTCGAGCAGGCCGAGGGCGACGGAGCAGTGTGCGGCGGCGATGAGCCCGAGCCCGACCGCCTCGCCGTGGAGCAGGGGAGCGTCGGCGGATTCCCTCGTGGGCGAGAGCGCGTCGATGGTCTCGATGGCGTGGGCGAATGTGTGGCCGAGATTCAACGCCGCCCGACCGGCGTCGGCGGTCGCCTCCTCCCGCTCGTCGCCCTCGACGATGCTCGCCTTGATGGCGACATTCGCCGCGACGAGGTCGGCGAGGGCTGCGTCGTCGCGCGCAAGCGCCTTCGGGGCGAGCGTCGTGACGCGCTGCATGTGAGCGGGGTCGCGGTCTTCGACCACCAGCGCGTGCTTCACGCACTCGGCGAGGCCGGCGCGCAGGTGGCGGTCCGGCAGGCTCGCGAGCGTGCGGACATCGGCGAGCACCAGGCGAGGCTGCCAGAAGGCGCCGACGAGGTTCTTCAGCAGACGTCCTCCGACCGACAGGTTTACACCCGTCTTCCCGCCGACGCTCGCGTCCACCATCGCCAGCAGAGTGGTGGGGCACTGGGCGACGCCGACGCCCCGCATGTACGACGCCGCGGCGTAGCCGGCGATGTCGCCGACGACCCCGCCGCCAAGGGCGACGATGCAGTCGGAGCGCGTCAGCCCCGCGCGGGCTGCGGCGGCGAGGACGATCTCCAGCGTCTCCAGCGACTTCGCTCGCTCGCTGGGGCGAAGGTCCGTCTCGCTGACGCCGAATCCGGCCGAATCGAGCGACGCGGTGGCGTGGCCGACCTGCGCATCGGGCACGCCGAGGTCGCGGAGCACGAGCACGCGCCGGGCGCCGGGCAGCAGCGCGCGCATCCGCTCGCCGAGCGAGGCGAGCGCGCCCGCGCCGACGACGACCTCATAAGAGCGGTCGGCGAGACGGACGGGGACGGCGGCGGGGGCGGGGTCGCTCACCATTCGTAGCCCATGTCTTCGGCGAGGCGGTAGATGGCCACGAGGACGACACATGTTTGATCGAGTGCGTACGCCGCGCGGTCATCCCCCTCCAGAATGCGGGCCGCGGCTGCCTCCTTGAGTTCAGCAATAAGTGGAATCGCCTGCGACGCCTCGTTTACTGTCGCAGCAGTTTCGGTTTCGCTACCGCTTGCCACTATCGACTTCGCCAGACCGCGCGTGCCGTGGAGTGAGCACTGAGCCATGAAATCTCGGAGTTCCATTCTCGGCTTCTCCCTCATGTGCTTCCGTGCCCACTCGGTGAATGCAGGCTTGTCGATGGAGCCTGCCGCGAGTTGCAGGATCACCGGCTCGGCGTCGTCGGCTGTTGCTTCAAACACCCACCCGTTGTCGGAAAGGAACGCGATCATCGCCGCCGTCGCCGCGCGTTTGTTGCCATCAACGAAGGGGTGGTTCTTGCAGATATGGAAGGCATAGGCGGCGGCCATCGCTGGGATGTCGGGGTGCAGATAATCGCCCTCGAACTGCTGCCGCGGCATCGCGACAGCCGCATCAAGGAGGGAGCGATCGCGCAGCGACGCGTCCCCACCCTGATCTTCTATGGCGATGAGATGGAGCGGCAGCACATCCTCGACGGCGAGGAAGCGTGGCGTTGGGTTCACTTCGAGAGCCTTCGGATCAGCTCGCCGTGCTTGCCGAACACCTCGCGCACATGACGATCAAGGCGCGCGGCGTCCTGCCCGGGCTTCTGTCGTGAGTACAGGTAAAGGAAATACGCGGAGAGGCTGAGGTTCAGCCTGGCCGCCTCCGCCTCCACCGCCTTCTTGAACTCGGCGGTCGCCGGGAACTGGATGTTGTCGATCGTGGCCATCGCCCTGATTATCGACCGGAATCCCCGCTCCGGCCACCCCTTTATTCCCACTCGATCGTCGCCGGCGGCTTGCTGGAGATGTCGTAGACGACCCGGTTCACGCCGCGGACCTCGTTGATGATGCGGTTGGAGATTGTCGCGAGCACATTGAAGGGGATGCGCGCCCAGTCGGCGGTCATGAAGTCCTGCGTCTCGACCGCGCGGATCGCGACCACCTGTTCGTAGGTGCGCCCGTCGCCCATCACGCCGACGCTCTGGATCGGCAGCAGCACGGCGAAGACCTGGCTCGTCGAGCGGTACAGGTTCGCGGCGACGATCTCCTCGATGAGTATCTCGTCGGCCTCACGCAGGATCGCGAGGCGCTCGCGCGTCACATCGCCGAGCACGCGCACCGAGAGGCCCGGCCCCGGGAATGGGTGGCGCCAGACGATCTGGTCAGGCAGACCCAGCACCTCGCCGAGTTTGCGGACTTCATCCTTGAAAAGGTCGCGCAGCGGCTCGACCAGGTCGAGGCCGAGCTCGTCAGGCAGCCCGCCCACGTTGTGATGCAGCTTAATGCCCGCCGAGTGCCCGGCGTGGCCGTGGCCGCTCTCGATGACATCGGGGTACAGCGTGCCCTGCGCGAGAAACTTCGCGTCGTCGAGGTCGGCCGCGGCTTCCTTGAAGACATCGATGAAGGTGTGCCCGATGATCCGGCGCTTCTCCTGCGGGTCGATCACGCCTTCGAGGCGCCCGAGGAACCGGTCGGCGGCGTCGGCGACGCGCAGGTCGGCCGCGAAATGGTCGCGGAAGGTGCGCTCGACCAGCTCGCGCTCGTTCTTGCGCAGCAGGCCATTGTCGACGAAGACGCAGGTCAGCCGGTCGCCCAGCGCCTTGCTGAGCAGCGCGGCGCAGACGGAGGAATCAACGCCGCCGGAGAGCCCGCAGATGACGCGCCCGTCGCCGACCTGCGCCTGGACGCGCGCGATCGCGTCGTCGAGGAAGTCGATCATCCGCCAGGAGCCGGTGCACTTGCAGGCCTGGTAGATGAAGTTCTCGAGAATGTCGACGCCATGGGGCGTGTGGGTGACCTCGGGGTGGAACTGCACGCCCCAGATCGGGCGCGACTTGTGGCGCACCGCGGCGTGGGGGCAGGTGGGTGTGGAGGCGATGGTGTCGAAGTCGCTCTCGAGGCCCTGCACCTGGTCGCCGTGGCTCATCCAGACGGCGGTGCGCTCGGGGATCGCGGCGAAGAGGTCGTCGCGGTCGATGATGTGCAGGTTGGCGCGCCCGAACTCGCGGCTCTGGGCGCCCTTGATGTCGCAGCCGAGGTGGCGGCACATCAACTGCATGCCGTAGCAGATGCCGAGCACCGGCACGCCGAGGTCGAGAATCGCCGGGTCGCATGTCGGCGCCCCCTCGCTGTACACGCTCGACGGCCCGCCGGAGAGGATGATCCCCTTGGGGCGCATCGCGCGCAGCTCGTCCACGCTGATGTCGGGCGCAACGAGAAGGCTGAAGGCGCCGGCCTCGCGCACGCGACGCGCGATCAGCTGCGCCGTCTGCGAGCCGAAGTCGAGGATCGGCACGATCTCATCGTGGGGGAGGTTGTCGAAGTTCCGCTTGGTGGGGGCAGGCGCCATGGGTTCGATCGCCGCGTCGGTCGCCGGCGCGCTGGCCGGCTTCGGGTGTGCTCTGGAGGAAACCGAGAGGGTATTCGGACCTGTCCGCCCGGTCGACGCGGGGCGGCGTGCCCGGGGGGACATACGCACAAACCGCGCATCCGTCAACCATAC
>JBICHM010000172.1:0-9262 GCA_043101835.1 Phycisphaerales bacterium
CTCGTGTGCGTGGACGTCACAACGGGCGAGGCGGAGCGGATCACCGACGGGTTTCGGAGCTACGGCGGCGCGACGCTGTCGCCCGACGGCTCGATGATCGCGTTCGTGGACACACCCCGGACCGGCACGCATCCGGACCGGTACACGCGCAGCGCCGTGTACCTCATGGACGCGGACGGCTCGGATGTGCGCCCGGTGCTCGACGCCCCGGATCGTTCCTTCTCGAGCCCCGAATGGCTGTCGGACGGGCGCGGGCTGGTGGTGTCGTGGTCGGTGGCGACGGATCCGGAGCGGTGGGGATTCCAGTCTCAGCTTGCGACGGTGCGCCTCGACGGGAGCGGCTTCGCGAGCCTGACCGACGACTGGCCCTCCGGCGCAGGCGGCGCGATCATCGACGGAGACAGCGTGTGGTTCTCGTCGGCGTGGGAAGGGACCTTCCCGTTGAAGCGCTTGACCATCGACGGCCGGATCATGCAGACGATGTTCGACGACGACGCGGGCGTGCGGACGTTTGATGTCGAAGGCGGCACGGTGGTCGCGGCGATCACGACGATCGAGAGCCCGAGCGAACTGTATGTGGTGCGACCCGACGCGCACGCCGAGAAGCTCACCTCGCTGAACGGCTGGATCGAGGACCGGATCATCAGCCGCCCGAGCGAGCATTGGGTGGAGCGTCCGGACGGCACGCGCGTGCAGTACTGGGTGATGGCGCCGACGAACGCGGATGCGGGCGCGTCGTATCCGACGGTGCTCGAGATGCACGGCGGGCCGAGCGCGATGTGGGGCCCGGGCGAGGCGAGCATGTGGCACGAGTTCCAGCTGCTCGCGTCCTGGGGCTACGGCGTGGTGTACAGCAACCCGCGCGGGTCGAGCGGCTACGGGCGGGAGTTTCAGGCAGCGAACTATCGGGACTGGGGCTTCGGTCCGCAGGGCGATGTGCTTGCGGCGCTCGATGACGCGGCGGCGCGGTACGGCTGGATCGACACCGACCGGCTGTTCCTGACCGGCGGTTCGTACGCGGGGTATCTCACGGCGTGGATCGTCTCGCAGGATCACCGCTTCAAGGCCGCGGTCGCGCAGCGGGGTGTATATGACCTCGACACCTTCTTTGGCGAGGGGAATGCGTGGCGTCTCGTGCCGTGGGCGTTCGGCGGGTATCCGTGGGAGGAGGCGCCGGGCGCGGTGCTGGAGCGGGAGTCGCCCTTTACCTATGTGGACCAGATCGACACGCCGCTGCTGATCATGCACGCCAGCCAGGACCTGCGCACCGGCGTGATGCAGAGCCAGATGCTGTACCGCGCGCTCAAGGTGCTCGAGAAGCCGGTGGAATATGTGCGTTATCCGGGCGCCGGGCACGACCTGTCGCGTAGCGGCCGGCCGAAGCAGCGGATGGACCGCCTGAACCGGATCGTGGAGTTCTTCGAGCGCTACGCGGACAACGAGCGGCCTGCCCCGGTGCAGGCGTCGAGCGAGGGAGGCGAATGATGCGGATCTTCACCGCTGAGGCGCGTAGCGCGAGGAGGAATGGCATGGATTGGAAGCGCGTGCTGGGATTCGCCGCGGCGCTGGTCGTGACGGGCGCCCTCTCGCCATCGGCGTTCGCGCAGGACGAGGACCCGCTGGTCGAACGCGCTCGCGAGATCCTGCGTTCGGCGCCCCTGATCGACGGGCACAACGACACGCCGGGGCAGTATCTCTGGCGGGTCGAGAACCGGGTCAGCGAACTGGATCTCACGAAGAGCACGGCGGATCTCGACCCCTTCATGCACACGGATATTCCGCGCCTGCGCGCCGGCGGCGTCGGAGCGCAGTTCTGGTCGGTATACATCCCGGCGAGCGACACGGGGAGCCGGCCGGGCGACGTGCGCCGCGTCGCCGAGCAGATCGATGTCGTGAAGCGCATGGCGCGCGCGTACCCGGAGCACCTCGCGCTCGCGTATACGGCGGACGACATCGAACGGATTGCACGAAGCGGGCGGATCGCCTCGCTGATCGGCATGGAGGGTGGGCAGTCGATCGAGGCGTCGCTCGGCGCCCTGCGCCAGCTGTACGACCTCGGCGCCCGATACATGACGCTCACGCACTCGCTGAACACGGAGTGGGCGGACTCGGCGACGGACGATCGCGAGTTCGGCGGGCTCACCGAGTTCGGCGAGGAGGTCGTTCGTGAGATGAACCGGCTCGGAATGCTGGTGGATCTCTCGCACGTGTCGCCGGAGACGATGCACGATGCGCTGGATGTCGCCGAGGCGCCGGTGATCTTCAGCCATTCGTCGGCGCGCGCCGTGTGCGACCACCCGCGCAACGTGCCCGATGATGTGCTGACGCGCGTGCGTGAGACGCAGGGCCTGGTGATGGTGACCTTTGTGCCGGTCTTCGTCAGCGAGGAGCTGCGCGTGTGGTACGAGGCGTATCAGGCGGAGCGCGAGCGCCTGCGCGAGGCCGGGCTGGAGGGCGATGCCTTCGACCGCGAGGTCGCGGCGCACCGCGCCGCCAACCCGGCGCCGGAGGCGACGCTTGTGGACGTGGCCGACCACATCGACCACATCCGCGACATCGCGGGAATCGAGTGCATCGGCATCGGCGGCGACTACGACGGCGTCGGGTCGCTGCCCGCCGGGCTGGAGGATGTCTCGACGTACCCGGCCCTCTTCGCCGAGCTCCTGCGCCGGGGGTACACGGAGGAGGAACTGCGGATGATCGCCGGCGGCAACGCGCTGCGCGTGATGCGGGAGGCCGAGGACGTCGCCCGGCGTCTGCAGCGGGAGCGAGGGCCATCGGAGATGCTGTACGAGCCGCCCGCCTCTGGCGCGGTCGAGTAGGCAGAGGAGTAGCGGAACGGGCCGGGAGGGTCGGGCCGCGCTACAGTCACCACTATGTCCCACCGCGCCAGGCCGAGCCGCATTCGTTATCGCGAGTACCGTGCGCGCCGTCGCGAGGCAGGGGCCGAGCCGGTGTCGATGGCGCCGGAGGCTTCGAAGCCGAAGCAGAAGAAGCGGTCGCGCAGCGCCGGCGCGCTGCTGTCGGGCTTCTGGCGGATGCTCCGGGGCAGGCGGTCGCTGCTGGCCTTCGGGTTGACGACGGTCACGATCTCCACGCTGCTCGGGCTCGTGATCCCCGCATCGACGAAGGTCGTGATCGATTACGTGCTGACGGACAACCCCGGGCCGTCGGGGCTGCCCGACTGGCTTCCGGTGTCCGATGATCGGGAGGCGCTCCTGTGGCAGGTGGCCGGCGCGATGCTTGTGCTGGCCGTCGTCGCTGCGGCGATCAACGTGACCGGGCGATGGCAGGTGACGCGCCTCGCGCGGACGATGGTCGCCAAGCTGCGCCGCAAGGCGTACGAGCACGCGGTGCGCCTGCCGCTCGACAAGGTGCACGCGATGAAGAGCGGCGGCGTGGCGAGTGTGCTGCGCGAGGACGCCGGCGGCGCGGCGGAGATGGTCTTCAGCGTCATCTACAACCCGTGGCGCGCTGTCGTGCAACTGGTCGGCACGCTTGTCGTGCTGATCGTCGTCGATTGGCGACTGGTCGTCGGCGCGCTCGCGCTCGGGCCGGTGATCTGGCTGACGCACAGGACCTGGATCAACCGCATCCGCCCCGTGTGGCGCGACATCCGGCGCACGCGCGAGGGGCTGGACGCCTCGGCGACAGAGTCCTTCGGCGGGATGCGCGTCGTGCGCGGGTTCGGGCGTGAGCACGGCGAGGCTTCGGCGTTCGTGCACACGAACGACTTCATGATCCGGCAGGAGCTCCTGGCGTGGTGGCGGTCGCGCGGGGTGGAGGTCGCCTGGCAGGTGCTGATTCCCGCGGCGTCCGCCGGGGTGATCCTCTACGGCGGGCTGCAGGTGCTGAAGGGCTCGCTGACCATCGGCGATGTCATGATGTTCTCGGCATACCTGATGATGCTGCTCGGCCCCCTCGAGACGCTCGCGAGCACGGCCACGCAGGCGCAGAACAACCTGGCGGGCTTTGATCGGCTGCTGGACCTGCTGGAGGAGCCGCTGGAGTTCTCCGGCTCGCGCAGCGGCGTTGTGCTGCAGCGCGAGGCGGTGCACGGGCGTGTGACGCTGGGCGGGGTGTCGTTCCGGTACCCGGGGGGCGCCGAGGAGGTGCTCGAAGACATCAATCTCGATGTGTCGCCGGGCGAGGTGATCGCGCTGGTGGGACTGAGCGGCGCCGGGAAGACGACGCTGTGCAACCTGATCGCGCGCTTCTACGACCCGACCGCGGGCTCGGTGCTGCTCGACGGCGTGGATCTGCGCCAGATCGATGTCGATTCGTACCGGCGCCTGCTGGGCATTGTCGAGCAGGATGTCTTTCTCTTCGACGGCTCGATCGCGGACAACATCGGGTATGCGCGGCGCGGCGCGGCGCGAGGGGAAGTCGAGCGTGCGGCGGCGATCGCCAACGCCGCGGGCTTCATCGAGCGCCTCGAGAAGGGCTACGACACGCTGATCGGCGAGCGCGGCGTGCGTCTGAGCGGCGGGCAGAAGCAGCGGATTGCGATCGCGCGCGCCGTGCTGGCGGACCCGCGGATCCTGATCCTCGACGAGGCGACGAGCAACCTCGACTCCGAGAGCGAGGCGCTCATTCAACGCAGCCTCGCCGAGCTCATGCGCGGACGAACGAGCTTCGTGATCGCCCACCGGTTGAGCACGATCCGCCGGGCCGATCGGATCGTCGTGATCGAGCACGGCCGGATCATCGAGGTCGGCACGGACGCCGAGCTCAATGCGCAGGGCGGGCGCTATGCAGAACTGCTGCGGATGCAGCTCGAGACGAGCGACCCCGATCCGGTGGTCGCCGAGGCGGAGTAATCGATCCGTGATCCCTCGACATCGACGCTGGCGGCGGCTCGTGCGAATCGGCGGCGTGCTGGCCACGCTCGCGGCGCTGACACTCGTCGTAGGGCTGCTGGTCGCCTGGCGCACGATGCTGCGCTCGCTGCCCCGGGACACGGGCGAACTCGCGCTCGCCGGGCTCTCGGCGCCGGTGACCGTCGAACGCGACGCGCTCGGCTCGCCGACGATCACGGGCGCAACACTGCTCGACGCGGCTCGCGCGCAGGGCTTCGTCGATGCGCAGGAGCGGTTTTTTCAGATGGATCTGGCGCGCCGGTACGCGGCGGGCGAGTTGTCGGGGCTGCTCGGCCGAGCTGCGCTCGCGACAGATCGGGGCATGGCGCGCTATCTCTTCCGCGACAAGGCGGAACTGCTGATCGGCGGGCTGCCTGCGCATCACCAGCGCCTGCTCGAGGCGTACGGGGCCGGCGTGAACGCGGGCCTTGCCGATCTGCGGGCGAATCCGCCGGAGTACTACGCGCTCCGCGCGGCGCCTGAGGCGTGGCGCCCAGAAGACAGTCTGCTCGCCATGTACACGATGTTCCGTGGCCTGAACTTCAACGACCGCGCCGAGCTGTCGCTCGGCGTCATGCGCGATGCGCTGCCGGAGGCGCTCTTCGAGTTCCTCACCCCGGACCACGCGCGCGATGACGCCCCGATTCTCGTGCCGGATCCCGATGCAGACGCCGCGCTGCGGGCTTCGGTCCCGATTCCCGGGCCCGATGTGATCGACCTGCGCATCGGCGCAGCGGCGCCGACAGACGGACCGATCATCGAAGAGCCGCCGAAGCCGGTCGGATCGAACAACTTCGCCATCGCCGGCTCGCGCACGCCTGATGGGCGGGCGATCATCGCAAACGACATGCATCTCGGCCTCAGCGCGCCCGGCACGTGGCGGCGTGTGACGCTGCGCTGGGGCGATCGATTCGCGACCGGTGTCTCGCTGCCCGGTGTGCCGGGGATCGTGGCGGGCAGCAACGGTCGCGTCGCCTGGGGCTTCACGAACGTCTACGGCGACTTCCAGGACTTCCGGATCGTCGAGTTCGATCCCGAGGACCCGACGCGCTTCCGCACGGCGTCGGACTGGGGCACGGTGACGGAGGTCATCGCGGAGATCCCGATCAAAGGGGACGCGTCAGAGCGCCAAGTGTTCCGCGCGACGAGCTTCGGCACGGTGATCGAGGAGGACCATCGCGGGCGCCCGATGGTGCTCGCGTGGCCGGCGCTCGAGCCGGACAAGACGAATCTCGCTGTGCTCGACATGCTCACAGTGGACGATGTCGACGGGGCGGTCGCGGTGGCGCGGGCATGGTACGGCCCGGCGCAGAATGTGCTCATCGCGGGCGCGGACGGGCGCATCGCGTGGGTGATGTCGGGCTGGCTTCCCAACCGCGATGGGTACGATGGGCGCACGCCGACGTTTGCGACCGAGCGCCGCTGGCGCGGCGCGCTGGACGAATCGCTGCGTCCGGTGGTCGTCGATCCGCCGTCCGGCGCGCTCTTCACGGCGAACAACCGGACGGTCGGCTTGCCGCAGTCGCGACGGTTCGGACGCGAATGGGCGCAGGGTGACCGCGCGGGGCGGATCGGCGCCGTGCTCGCCGAGCGTCCGACCATGACCGAGGCGGATCTGCTCACGCTGCAGCTCGATACGCGCGTGGCGGGCTACGACGTGTGGCGCGATCTGGCCCTCACCGCGGCTGACGCGGCGGCGATGCATGATGCGAGGTCGCTCATCGACTCGTGGAACGGACATGCGGACGCAGACCAGATCGGCTACCGACTGATTCGCGCGTTTCGGTCCGACTGCATGGATCGCGTGCTGGAGCCGCTGCTGGCGCCGTGCCTGGAGCTCGATGCGGGGTTCCGCTATCGCTGGTCGCTCGCGGAGGAGCCGGCGCTGCGCCTCCTCGAGGCGCGTCCGTCGCACCTGCTCCATCCCTCGTACGACTCGTGGGATGCGCTGCTCGAAGCATCGATCCGTGAGGCCTGGGCATCGCTCGAACGGGGCGATCTGCCGGTCGATGCGCCCTGGGGAGCGGCGAACGCCACGGCGATCCGGCACCCGCTGACTGCGGCGGCGCCGGCGCTCCGTCCGTTCCTCTCGTGGCTGCTCGATATGCCACGCGATACGCAGCCCGGCGACGTCGGCGCGGTGCGCGTGGCGCGACCGGGATTCGGCGCGAGCGAACGCTTCGTCATCAGCCCGGGGCACGAGGAAGACGCGATGCTCCATCTGCCCACCGGCAACAGCGGGCACCCGCTCAGCCCGCATTACGCCGATCAGTACCCCGAGTGGCTCGCCGGTCACGCCACCCCCCTGTTGCCGGGCGATACGGTGTCGAGCTTCACACTGACGCCGGCCGAGTGATGCCTCAGAAACCGATGTCGCAGAGCAGCATCTGGCGCGGCTCGGTCATCTCTTCGATCATGCAGCGCGGGCCTTCGCGCCCGAGGCCGGACTGCTTGACGCCGCCGTAGGGCATGGCGTCGAGGCGCATCGACGGGACATCGTTGATGTTGACCCCGCCGACCTCGAGGGCGTCGAAGGCGCGGAACGCGCGCCGGATATCGCGCGTAAACACTCCCGCCTGCAGGCCGTAGGGGCTGTCGTCGGCGAGGCGAAGGGCCTCGTCAAAGTCGCGGCAGCGGGTGACGCCGACGACGGGGCCGAAGATCTCTTCGCACGACACCTTCATGTCGGGCGTGACGGCGTCGAGCAGGGCCGGGCGGTAACTGCGCCCGTCGGCGCCGCCCTCGACGACGATGCGTGCGCCCGCCTGCTCGGCCTCGCCGACCCACGTCGCGATACGCTCCGGCGCATCGGCGTGGAAGAGCGGGCCGATGTCGGTGGCTTCGTCGAGCGGGTCGCCGACCCGCAGCGATCCGACGCGCGCGGCGAGGCGGGTGACGAGTTCCTCGGCGATCGCGTCGACCGCCAGCACGCGCTGCACGCTGATGCAGGACTGTCCGTTCGTGCCGTAGCCGCCGAGCATGACGCGATCGACGACGCGGTCGAGGTCGGCGGTCTCATCAACGATGCACGCGGCGTTGCCGCCGAGTTCGAGGTGCACGCGCTTGCGCCCGGCCTTCGACTTCAGCGCCCACCCGACCTTTGGCGAACCGGTGAAGGAGAGCATGGCGAAGCGTTCATCCGTGGTGAGCGGATCGCGCGCATCGCCCTCGACGGGGGTGAGGCTCCAGGATCCGGCGGGCAGGTCGCACTCGGCGAGGATCTCCGCGAGCATCCAGACGGCGACGGACGCCTGCGTATCAGGCTTGAGGACGAATGGGCAGCCGCAGGCGATTGCGGGGCCGACCTTGTGCGCGGCGAGATTGAGCGGGAAGTTGAAGGGCACGATGAAGGAGCACGCGCCGACGGGCACGGGCCGGATGATGGCGTGGTGGCGTTCGCCGCGTGCGGAGCCGTCGAGCGGCATCCACGCGCCCTCGATGCGTTCGGCCTCCTGCGCGGAGAGGCGGAATGTCTCGACGGCGCGGGCCACCTCGCCGCGGGCGTCCTTCAGCGTCTTGCCGACCTCGATCGCCATTGCGCGAGCGAACTCGTCGGACCGTTCGTCGATGCGGCGCGTGATGTGCTCGAGCGCCTCACGCCGGCGCCACGCCGGGAGGTGACGCAGCGGTTCACGCGCGTCGTGGGCGGCGGCGATCGCGCGCTCCATGTGCTCGGCGGTGGCGAGGGCGATCTCTCGGAAAACGTCGCCGGTGTGCTTGGCGACGACGGTGTCGGTCGCGCTCGACTCGGTGCGTTCGCCGGCGATGAAGAGGGGCAGGGTGTCGGTGGGCATGGCGGGGCTCCCTTCCGGTGATCGTAGAGGACTCGCCTCGCCTCCGTGGTGAAGGCCCGTCATGCGCTCGTCATGCGCAGCGTCGCTGCGAGTCGGTGGGCGGCGAGCCCTTCCAACTCGGCGAGGCGCGCGACATCGGCGAGCAGCGCAGGGTCGGGGTTCGGCGCTTCAAGTTCAGCACGCTCGCGCAGGAAGACGCGCGGCGCGAGGCCCTGGCTGAATCGGGCCGCGGCGCCGGTGGGCAGTGTGTGGTTTGGCCCGGCGCCGTAGTCGCCGAGGACTTCGCCCGAGCGCTCGCCGACGAAGATCGCGCCCGCGTTCGCAACGCGCGCCGCGACGGCGCGGGCGCGGTCGATCGGCAGGTGCAGCGCGAGGTGTTCAGTCGCGAGGGCGTCGAGAATGCGGACGAGGTCAGCATCGTCACGGTAGCGGAGTACGCCGCCGCGCCGCGAGAGGCTGACGTGCGCGACGGCTGCGGTTGACAGTTCGGCGAGGAATCGCTCGAGCGCCGCTTGGGCGGGCGCATCGTCTGCGCCCTCCGGCAGGAGGAGCAGCGCCTCGGCGTCGGTGTCGTGCTCGGCCTGCGCGAGAAGATCCGCGGCGACGAGG
>JBICHM010000173.1:0-4263 GCA_043101835.1 Phycisphaerales bacterium
ATGCCCTCGCCCGTCTTGCCGACACGCTGCCGCGCGTCGTCCGCGCGCACGGCGAACGCCGGCCCGAGCTCCACGAGCTCGCGAAGGTCGTTGACACCTTCGCCGAAGAGCTGCGCGACCACATGGTGCGTGAGGAGCGCGTGCTCTTCCCCTGGTTCCGCCGCCTCGAGAAGCGCAGCGAGATTCAGGGCGGGCCGCCATGGAGCGTGCGCCGGCCCATCTCCTGCATGGTCCACGACCACGACGATGCGGGCGACGCCCTCGCGGCCATGCGCCGCATCACGAACGGCTTCGCCCCGCCGGAGGGCGCCTGCCCGACCTATCGCTCCGTGCTCCACACGCTCGAGACGCTCGAAGCCGACACGCACCGGCACATCCACAAAGAGAACAACATCCTCTTCCCCGCCGGCGTCGCCGCGGAAGACGCGCTGAAGGCCGAGGCCTCGAAGCGCGCCGCCGCCTCCTGACCCCGGCCGCGAGACAGCGATGCTCTACAAGATCCTCGTCATGGCGCACATCCTCGGCGCCGCGCTCTGGATCGGCGGCCGGGGCGTGCTCGTCGGCGTCGTCATCCCGCGCGCGAAGCGCACTGGCGATATCGCCCACCTGCAGGAGTTCGAGAAGGGCATCGGGCGCATCGGCCTCGCGTCCCTCGTCGTCCAGCTCGTCACCGGCCTGTGGCTCACGACGCACTGGCTCGGAGGCCTCGACGCGCTCCTGCGCCCGACGAACCCCATCGCCCACATGGCGCTCACGAAGATCGCCCTGCTCGTCGCCCTCGTCGGCCTCGCCGGCTACGCCCACCACCGCATGCTGCCGCGCCTCGAACCCCGCGCCCTCGGCGCCTTCACCGTCCACGCCTGGGTGACGGCGACACTCTCGGTGCTGCTGCTTGTGCTGGGCGTAGGGATTCGGACGGGCGGGCTGTGGTGACATGGCGGACGCGCTACTCGCTCCGCGTTTCTCCAGCGCGCTCGAGCCCGATCTTGAAGAGCACAGGCCCGACGAGCTCGTTGATCGCGATTGAGGAGAGCAGGATCGCATAGATCTTGTCGGAGAACGCGAACACCTGGAACTCCTCGGCGACGACAACGGCAAGCGCGAGCGAGATACCGGCCTGCGGCACGAATGCGGTCCAGATCCATTTGGACGCCGGCGCATCGACGCCGGAGAGCGCGCACCCAACCCCGGTCCCAACCCAGATCGAGAGCGCGCGGAGCGTGACAAGGGCCGCCACATAGCCCCAGACTTCGCCGACGAGTCGCGGATCGATCTTCGCGCCCGCCACCGCGAAGAACAGGACATAGACCGGAACAGACATCTGCTCGATCGCGCGGAAGAGATCCGGCTTGTAGTCCTTGTACCGGTTGGCGATCGTGAGCCCGGCGGCAAGACCGACCAGGAGTGGCTTGAGGCCGAGCTCAGCGCAGATCAGCGCGATGGCAAATGATCCAAGCGTCAGGATAATCGCGAGATACGCGTCGGTCCTGCGGAGATACATCGCAAGCGCGACGCCGATCCCGACGCCGCCGAGGAGGGAGCCGCCGATCTGCTTGGTGAGCTTCGTGAGGATGGAGCCGCGCTGATCAGATGGCGGGAGGTCGTCGGGTGTCGACGCCGCCGGCTCGCCCTCCACGGCTGCCGCGACCGCCGGCGGGGGCTGGCTGGCGCTGACGGCCTCGGCCTGCGCGGTTGACGCCGCATTCGATGCGAGCCCGAGGAGCAGCGCGAACACGATGATGAGCAGGAGGTCCTTGCAGACGGTGACGGAGAGCGAGGTGGAGGACATAACGCCTTTGGCGTTCGTCTCACTCAACACCGCGATCACGACGGCCGGCGAGTTCGCGGTCGCGACGACGCCGACGACTGCCGCCACGAGGATGACGGTGAGGAGCCCGCCATACTCGGCGAAAATCGGATTCCTCGCGAGCATCACCGAGAGCAGCGCGGTCACCGCGATGAGGACCAGTGTGAACTCGAAGACGAGGATCAGGGAGATCGAGCGGAAGGCCTCGCGGATGTCGCGAAGGTCGATCTTGCACCCCGCCGTCAGCGCGATGAGCGCGATGGCGAGGTTGTTGACGAGGGTGAGATACGGCTGCTGCTCCGCGGCGAGGATCCATCGGCCGCTGCCGCCCATCAGGAACTCACCGACCTTCGGCGAGGCGATGATCCCGAAGACGAGATACCCGGTGATCCTCGACAGGCCGACGGTCGACGCGAGCTGACCGAGAAGCCAGCCTCCCAGCAGCAGCAGCCCGACCGCCTTCGCCGTTGAGACCAATCCCTCTGGGAACGCGTTGATCGGGCGGCCGAACAGGTCCGTCGCCGGCGGCGGGGCGGCCGAGTCCCGGAAGTACCCGGCGAGAAAGACAAACCCGATCAGCACGGCGATGGCGCCAACGATGCGGATCGCTTGACCGGCGACGCGGCTCATGGCTCGCCTCCCTCAGGTTGGTCGGTCCGCGGCGCAGGCGCCGCGCCTGTGCCCCATGACCGCCGAGCGAGGACGGCCGGCGTCACCTCGGCAAGCACGCCGACGCAGACCATGATCGCGAGCAACTCCTTGTTGAGCAGCGATGGCTCAATGAGCACGAGCGATACACCGAGCGCGAGCATGAGCGGGCTCTGCCGACCGGCCGCCGCGTAGAGGATCGAGTGCGCAGGAAAATGCGGCGCACGAGGGTCCTTGCCCTGCATCGCCAGCGTCACGCGCCGGAAGACGAACGGTTTGATGGCGACGCGCGCCGCGACAATCGCCGCCGCGCCCCCGAGGAGGGCCGGGGCGAAGACGGGTTCGAGCATCAGGCCGGCGAGGAGTCCGAAGAGAATCCCGAACGTGTGCTCAGCCCGGAAGATGAAGGCCTCGAACTCACGGAATGCCGAGGACTTCGTGTTGGCGATAACGGCGCCGGCGCACATCGCCGTGATGAGCGGCGATGCGTCGAGCTGCTTGGCGGAGCCGGCCAGGAACGCGACGATGCCCAGAAACACGGTGAACTGGCTGCCTTTCGACCGTCCGGCGAGGCGGAGCATGTACCGGCCGATGAGACCGACCGCCACTGCGAGCAGCACGCTGTGCGCCAGCTTGAGCGCCATGTATCCGGGGGCCAGACGCCGCCCCGCGATCTCGTCAGGGAGGACGAGCTTCGCCGCGAGGCCAAAGAGCAGAATCGCCACGACGCCGGTCAGCGCTCCCGAGGCCCGCAGGTGGAGCGCGAGGGTGTCGTCGGCGCCGGCCCCCAGCGAGCGCGACTCCAGCGACCACCCGAGCGACGCGGTGATCATGAAGGCCGCGGGAAGCAGCAGCGGTCCGATCTCGGGTCGCTGCGTCCAGAAGATCAGCGTGAACGTGACGATCGCTCCGAATACGAGGATCGTGACGACCGTGTCTACGGCGGCCGCCGCGTACACGACGCGCGGAAGCATGCGGAGCAGATCGAGGCGCAGTTGGAGCCCGACCATGAGCCCGATCCAGCCGAGCCCGAGGCCAAGGAGCGGCACCGCCTGGAAGACCGCCTCCCGGTCGATCACGCCGAAGACCGCAGGCCCAAGCAGCGCGCCGACGAGCAGCGAGACCCACCCGCCCGCGACGAGCAGGGCGATCGGTCGGGACCGACGGATGCGGTACGCGCGCTTGGTCGTGCCGAGCAGGCCCGCTGCGATGAGCACCAGGATGGCGATGAAGACATCCATCGGCGCGAAGCGAGGAGTCCTTGTCAGCTCGAGCGACGCCACGCGCCGCCCGCGGTCAACAGGCATCGGGTCGCCCCGACCGTCCCGGTCATCCTACCGCGCAAGAAACGAGGGAGGTTGGCAATTCCGCCTGCCTGGCGGGGCGTTGGCATTCGAAGCGCTGCGTGGTTCGCAGCGCTCGGTGAACTGATCCGTGGTCGCAAGCGAGAGGGCGACACGGTCGGACAGTTGTTGATCCGCGCCGCCCATGTGCGTTCTTGCAAGGGCAACGTGGCCGTCGGTGGCGACCTGCATCAACGCTAGGCTGTTCTTGTCGGCAAGTTTCGCCCCATGACCGCTCAGTCGTTGATCGTCTCCTCGGCCCTCGCAGAGTTGGGGAACGCGCAGGCGGACCGCGTCCCTCGACTGCGCTCGCATCGACGTGCGCCGGCAGCGGCGATCGACAGCGATGACGTTCAGTGAAGTCTGCCGGGAGCTCGCCGGTGCCAGACGAATGAAAAACCGCCCTCACGGGATCGTGAGGGCGGTCAAACATGCAGAAGCGGAGAGGGGGGGATTCGAACCCCC
>JBICHM010000174.1:0-5494 GCA_043101835.1 Phycisphaerales bacterium
GTTGTTGGGGATGAGCTTGTCGCTCGCGAGTCGCAGCACAACAAGCGAGACGAGGAAGGGCACGATCAGGCCCAGCGACCAGGCGAGGTCCTGGCGCATGCCCAGGAAGACGCCGTAGACCAGCGGCTCCCACACCGCCAGCGCGATGGCGCCAGCGATGAGCGTGCACACGAAGTGCAGGAACGCGCTGAAGAGGCCCTGCTGCGTCCAGAGGTACGCGATGAAGAGCACGAAGAGGATGACGCCGATGTTCATCAACATGGTCGAGGCTTCCTCGATCGGGCCGGTGCGGCCCGGTGGGGGAGTCAGGCGGCGGGCTGGAGTCTCAGGCGGGCTTCGGGGCCGCCTTCGCGGGCTTGGCGCTCGACGAACGCGACGAGCCGGACTTCGATGACGAGCTGCTCGAGGTGACGCGGACCACCTCCTCCACGCTCGTCACGCCCTTGAGCACCTTGTGCACGGCTGCCTCCTGCAGCGAGGGCTGACGCTTCTTGCGCAGCGCGGCCCGGAGGCCGGTCAGGTCGCCCTTGGCGATCAGGGCGCGGTCGTCGCCGTCGAGGCGGTAGACCTCGAAGACGCCTTCCTGCCCGAAGTAGCCGGTGCCCTGGCAGACGGGGCAGACATCTTCCTTGTTCTTGATGAGCACCCGACCGCCCTTGCGGAAGAGGCTCGAGGGCGCCTTGTTCGCCGGCACGCCCAGCTTCTTGAGCATGTCGGGCGTCGGCTGGTACTCCACGCGGCAGTTCTCGCAGAGCTTCCGCACGAGGCGCTCGCAGACCACGCCGTGGATCGCCTGCCCGGCGAGCTTGGCGTCGCCGAGCGCCTTGGCGAAGGTCTGCACGGCGGCCAGCGCGCTGTCGGCGCGGAACCCGACATAGGTGCGGATGCGATCGTGGTCGGCCTTGGCGATCTCCATGGCCGTCTGCGCGTCGGGCAGCTCGCCGACGATGACGACATCGGGGTCGCGGCGCAGGATGCTGCGCAGGCTTGTGGCGTAGTCGGGGCCGTCGGCGGTGGGGTCGAACTTGTTGTGGCGCACGCCCTCGAGCATGCCGACCGGCTCGAGTTCGATCGTCTGGATGTTCGAGGTGTACGCGTCGTGCATGCGTCCGAAGGCGTAGAGCGTCGCCGTGCGTCCGCCGCGCGGCGGGGCGGTGACGAGCACCGCGCCGGAGCGCTCATCGGCCAGCGCCTGCGCCTCGGCGAGCTGCGGCTCGAGGAGGCCGAGCTCCTCGATGGTGAGCTTCGCCTGACCGTCGGGATCGAACCGGACCTGGCATTTCACGCCCGCCGAGCCGCCGCTGGTCGTCACGCGCAAGCGCTGCTTCGCGCCGCCGCGAACGATCTCGATGTCGCCCTGCTGGCGTCGGCGGTAGTCCTCGACATCGAGGCCCGCGGCCTGCTTGTAGAGGTTCACGACGGCGAGCGCCTGCTGCTTGGTCAGTCCTTCGCCCTGCGCGGGCACGCCGTCGATGTAGAAAATGACGGCGTAGGCGCTCTCGCTGGCGGGCTGGATCTCGAAGTCGCTGGCGCGACGCTCGAGCGCATCGATGATGACGCTCTCGGCGGCGACGCGCGTATCGAACTCGGGGGTGTTCTTCTCGGGGGCGCGGAGGACGCCGCCGGATCCCTTGATCTCGAGCGTCACGCCGCGGCTGAGCTTGGCTTCCTTCCGGGCCGCCGCCGACTCGCGGAAGCTGGCAAGCGAGGCCATCGACCACTTGGCGCTCGCCGGCACGCTGTCGCTCTTGTTGTGGTGCAGGTAGTAGGCGAGCAGGTCGCCGGCGAGGAACGCCACCAGCACCGGGAAGCCGATGAGCGCCGACGGCGCCAGGACGAGGGCCGCGATGCCCGCGGCGGCGCAGCCCAGGTGGATCAGGCTCCACACCTTCCGGTTCAGGTAGAACTGCTCCGCGTCCTTGTCGAAGATCGACGAGACCACCCACGCCCACCCGAGCACGAGCAGGAAGGCGAGCACGGGGAGGATCGGAGAGACCAGGAAGAGCGGGGCCGTCTCGATGCCGCCTGCGCCCGGGCCGCCGCCGGAGCGGAGGGTGTTCTGGGCGAGCGCGGCGGGCGCGAGATCGGCGAGTGCCATCAGCGCATTCATCAGGAAGTCACCCTCGTGGGGCGCCCGGGCGGAGGCCGCGCGGGCGGATCACGGATCGGTCGCGTGGGGCGCGTCGGCGTCGGGTCAGCCGATGCCCTTGAGGCGCATCTTGAGCTCGTCGGCGTTGGGGGAGGCATCCATCGCGACGCGGGTGTGAATGTATTCCTGCTCCACCAGCTTCACAAGGGAGCCGTTGAAGTCGATCATCCCGCTCTTCTGGGCCTCGGTGGTCTTGAGCACCTCGTGCAGCTCGCCCTCGCGCGCCTCGAGGATGAACTTCCGCACGACGCCGCCGTTGACGAGGATCTCCAGCGCCGGGATGCGCGGGATGTTCTCGTGGAGCGTCGGCAGCAGCTTCTGGTAGACGATCGCGCGCATCTGGTAGGCGAGGATCTTGCGGACCTGGTCGCGCTCCTCGTTGGGGAACAGGTCGTAGATGCGCTGGAAGGTCTGCGTCGCGCTCGAGGCGTGGATCGTGCCGAAGACGAGGTGGCCCGTCTCGGCGGCGTGCAGGGCCGCTTCGAACGTCTCGGCGTCGCGCATCTCGCCGACCAGCACGATGTCGGGGTTCTCGCGCACCAGCGCGCGGAGGGCGATCTTGAAGTCGAGGCAGTCGATCCCGATCTCGCGCTGGTGGATCGTCGCCTTCTTGTCCTTGAAGATGTACTCGATCGGATCCTCGATCGTGATGATGTGCACGGGCTTGCACTCGTTCACATAGTCGAGCATCGAGGCGATCGTCGTCGACTTGCCCGAGCCCGTCACGCCGGCGAGCAGCACGATGCCCTGCGGCTGCATGCAGATCTCCTCCATGACCGGAGGCAGGTGCAGCTTCTCGAAGGGCAGGATGTTGCTCGTGATGAGGCGGGCGGCGATCGACAGCTTGCCGCGTGACTGGAAGAGGTTCACGCGGAATCGGTTGCCCTCGTCGTAGTCGTAGGCGAAGTCGACCGAGCCGAACTTGTGCAGATCCGCGAACTGCTCCTCGGTGAGGATGTGCTTGGCGATCTGCATAAACTCTTCAGAGGTGACCGGGTCGGTGTCCAGCGACTTCAGGGCGCCGCGCAGGCGGATGACCGGCGCCTTGCCGGTCTTGACCAGCAGGTCGGAGCCGCCCAGCTTGATGATCGCGTGCAGGAACTTCCCGAAGCGCGTGGCGTGCGGGTCGTGCTTTGCGTCGGGGTCCAGCGTCACATGCCCGGCGACCGTGCCGCCGGCGACATCCGTTTCCACTGGGCTCATCTCGATCTACTCCTCGGGCCCCGCGCCCGCTCGTCGAGCGGGGTCGGCGTCGGGGCGGCTCTGACGAAGCCCCCCGAGCCTGAGGGATCGGAGGGCGGGGGCTCAACACAAGCGGGACGGGTCAGCGCACACCGCATCCGGCGCGGACCTCGTCCCGGCGTTCCAGATACGCACGGAACCCCCGAACGGTTGCCCGACCTGCGGGCCCCGAATCGGCCGTGTCCGGCGTCGCCGGACGGGAATCCTAGCAGGCCCCGCGCCCGCGCGTCGGGGCCGCAAACCGGTCCGCCAGAGCGGGTTCCGGCCTCAGAAATCGCAGTTCCGGGGGCTCCGCGGGAAGGGAATCACATCGCGGATGTTGCCCATCCCGGTGACGAACTGGATGAGGCGCTCGAAGCCCAGCCCGAAGCCGCAGTGGGGGATGGTCCCGTACCTGCGGAGGTCGCGGTACCACCAGTAGTTGTCCTTCGGGAGCCCCATCTCGTCGATGCGCCGGTCGAGGTAGTCGAGGCGCTCCTCGCGCTGCGAGCCGCCGATGATCTCGCCGATGCCGGGCGCCAGCACATCCATCGCGGCGACGGTCTTCCCGTCGTCGTTCTGGCGCATGTAGAAGGCCTTGATCTCCTTCGGATAGTTCATCACGACCACCGGGCGCTTGATCAGTTCTTCGGTCAGGAACCGCTCGTGCTCGCTCTGGAGGTCGGCGCCCCAGGAGACCGGGTACTCGAAGGCCTTGCCGGACTTCTCGAGGCGGCTGATCGCCTCGGTGTAGTCCATCCGCTCGAAGGGGCTCTCCATGACATGGGTGAGGCGCTCGATGAGGCCCTTTTCGATGCGCTCATCGAAGAAGGCCATGTCGTCGGCGCGCTCGTTGAGCACGGCGCGGATGAGGAACTTGATCATCGCCTCGCCGAGGTCGGCGTCGTCGGAGAGGTCGGCGAAGGCCATCTCCGGCTCGATCATCCAGAACTCGGCGAGGTGCCGGCTGGTGTTGCTGTTCTCGGCGCGGAAGGTGGGGCCGAAGGTGTACACATCGCCCAGCGCGCAGCAGTGGGTCTCGACATTCAGCTGGCCGGAGACGGTCAGGTTCGTCTCGCGCCCGAAGAAGTCCTTGTCGAAGTCCACCTCGCCATTCTCGGTGCGCGGGATGTTCAGGAGGTCGAGCGTGCTGACCTTGAACATCTCGCCGGCGCCCTCGCAGTCGGCGCCGGTGATGATGGGCGTGTGCACCCAGTAGAAGCCCCGCTCGTGGAAGAAGCGGTGCACAGCCATCGAGAGGCAGTGGCGCACTCGCGCGACGGCCCCGAACGTGTTTGTGCGCACGCGCAAGTGCGCAACCTCGCGCAGGTATTCGAAGGTGTGGCGCTTCTGGCTGATCGGATAGGTGTCGGGGTCGTCCACCCAGCCGACGACCTCAATCGACGTGGCCTTGATCTCGACATCCTGCCCCTTGCCCTGGCTCTCGACGACCTCGCCGGTGGCGATGACTGCGCAGCCGGCGGTCAGGCGCTGGACCTCCTGCTCGTAGTTGGGCAGATCGTTCGGGGCGACGATCTGCAGCGTGCCGAAGCACGAGCCGTCGTGGAGCGCGATGAAGGAGAGGCCCGCCTTGCTGTCGCGCCGGGTGCGGACCCAGCCGCGCACGGTGGCCGTCGAGCCGATCTGGTCCTTCGTGATCGTTGCGATGCGTGCAGCGTCCATCGCCGCCCTCCTGCCGCCTGAATGCCTGTGGTCCGGGTGTCGTCCGGGGAATGGGAAGGGGGATGGTAGCCCCGCCCGCAATGCGCACAATGGCCCCGTGCCCGACGCCGCCGCCAGCCCCGCAGTCCGATCGTCCGCCCGTTTCGACGCGAGCCGGCGCTACCGCTACAGCCTCCGCCGGCGCTGGGGGGCCGGGGCGCCGTGCTGCTTCGTGATGCTCAATCCGTCCGCGGCTGACGAATCCTACGATGACCCGACGATCCGGCGCTGTCTCGGCTTCGCCCGGTCGTGGGGCTATCCCGCGCTCGAGGTCGTCAATCTGTTTGCCTGGCGGACGCACGAGCCCCGCCGGCTGCTCGAGACGGCCGACCCCGTCGGGCCGGGCAACGACGACGCCGTGCGCCGGGCCGGGGCCCGGGCGGGAGATCGGAAGAGCACACG
>JBICHM010000175.1:0-13666 GCA_043101835.1 Phycisphaerales bacterium
GCTCGGTCTCGTCGTAGGAGCCCGGGACGACGCCGAGGCGCACGCGCGCTGCGGCGCGCGTGCTCGTCGTCTCCTGCGACGCCTGGTGGTAGGTCAGGCGCTCCGGGAGCATGGCCAGGTCGAAGACGAGGTCGGCGGCGAAGTTCGCGACCTGCACGCCGCCCTCGACATTAATGGTCCAGTAGTCGTCGTCCGGCGTGTGGTAGACATCGTGCATGCCGCTGAAGAGGTGGAGGACGGGGAGGCCCTCGCTGTAGAACGCGGCGTGATCGCTGGGTCCGGCGCCGCCGCCGGAGGCCTCGATATCGAATCCGCTCGAGGCGAAACGGGGCTCGAGCCAGTCGCGGAAGCCGTCGGCGGTCTCGACGCCGAAGACCTGCAGCTTGTCGTCGCGGACGCGCCCGATCATGTCCATATTCACCATGGCGGTGATGGACTCGATGGGGATGCTGGGCTCGCTGACGAAGTGGCGGGCGCCGAGCAGGCCCATTTCTTCCGCGCTGAAGAGCAGGAAGAGGACGCTGCGCGCCTCGGCGCCGTCGGGGAGCGCGTCGTACTGGGCCTTCAGCCGCTCGGCGGCCAGGAGGACGCCCGCGGTGCCGGAGGCATTGTCATCGGCGCCATTGTGGATCTCGCCGCGCCGATTGGGCGTGCGCGAGCCGTAACGCCCGTAGCCGACATGGTCGTAGTGGGCGCCGAGGACCACCCACTCATCGGCGAGGGCGCCCTTGCCGGGCAGGACGCCGGCGATGTTGTCGGTCGGCACGCGCTGGCGCTCGAGATCGACATCGATCGAGACCGAGCCGGCGGAGAGGTCGATCACGCCGGCCGTGCCTTCGTCGGCGAGGCGACGCAGGGCGAGGAGGCTGCGACCGGCGGGGTCGGCCGCGCGCACGAGCGCATCGGCCGCGTCGGTGGTCATGGCGATGACGGGCTGGTCGAAGCGCGTCGAGAAGGTGGTCGATTCAGTGGTGAAGAGACGATCCGCGCGAGGGTCGTCCGCGCCGGGGGCGTTGACGAAGATGACCGCCTCGGCGCCGCGCTCGATGGGCGCGAGGATCTTTTCGGTCAGGCCGGCGTTGTTGGACCAGCCCTCGTCGGCCCAGCGGCTGCGACCGTTGTCGTCCATCGGCTCGAATCGAAGGACGAGTGCGATCTTGCCGGTGAGGTCATCGTCGTCGGGGAAGGAGGTGTAGCCGTCCTCGCCTTCCTCGATGCCGTAGCCGACGAAGGCGATCGGCGCGGTGACGTCACCGGTGGCGCTGGCGCCCATGGGGTTCCAGTCCTCGCCGAGTTCGAGCTCGACCTCGCGTCCGCCCGCCGACCATGCCGCGTCGGCGGCGTTGACGATGGTCTCCCCGCGGACCTCAAAGCCCTGGCGGAAGGTCATCGCGCCGGCGGCGCCGCCGGGGGCGTCCGCGCCGGCAGAGATGGCCGGTTCGAGGCCGGCAGTGGTCATCCGCCACTCGAGGTAGTCGGCGGCGTGCTCGATGCCCCTGGTGCCCGGCGCGCGTCCTTCGAAGAAGGGGTCGCTCAGCGTGACGATCGTCTGGTGGTAGGCGGCCTGCTCGGCGTCGAGGCGGGCGAGGGCGTCGGCGACGCTCGGCCCTGTGGCGGTGGCGCGAGCCGGAGCGCGCTGGCCGGAGGTGACCATGGGGCTGTCGCTCGCGCAGCCCAGCGGCAGCAGCGCCACAGACAGGGCGAACGTTCGGAGCGCGGGGGCGGGGCGAAACGGCGTCTGCATCGGTCTTTCTCCAGCGGGGCTGCGCGTCGGCGGGCGCCGGGCGTCGGCGATCCTATCGCCGCGACGCCGCCGGGTCGCCGGTTGGCGGGTGTGCGGGCGTCGTGCATACAGTTGGGCGACCGCCCGAGTTGACCGAATCGCCGGCCTCCCCGAGGCGACCGACGAGCCGGGCGACGACTCCCCCCACCCGAGGACCCCGCCGGATGAACTACACCTCCATCACACCCGACCAGCGCCAGCGGATGCTCGAGGCGTTGGGCATCGACTCGGTGGACGCGCTCTTCGCCGCGATCCCCGCATCGTCGCGCTTCGAGGGCGAACTGGATCTTCCCGCCGGCGCGAGCGAGCTCGCGCTGCAGCGCGAACTGCACGAACTGGCGGGGATGAACCGCCCCGCCGGCGCCGGCGCGTGCTTCATGGGCGCCGGCTCGTACGACCACTTCATCCCGACCTTCATCGACCAGGTGATCCTGCGCGGCGAGTACCTCACCGCCTACACGCCGTATCAGGCGGAGGCGTCGCAGGGATCGCTGCAGGCGTTCTTCGAGTTCCAGTCGCAGGTCGCGCGCCTGACGGGGCTCGATATCGCCAACGCGTCGCTCTATGACGGCGCGAGCGCCTGCGCCGAAGCCGTGAACCTCGCGCTCAACGCGACGGGCAAGCGGCGCGTGCTCGTCGCCAGCACCGTGCACCCCGACACGATGCGCGTGCTGCGGACGCACCTTTCCGACCTGCCGGTCGAGCTGGTGTCGCTGCCCGCGGGGGCGGATGGGAAGATCGGCGGCGCAACCGTGCGCGAGCACGCCGACAGCGACACCGCGTGCCTCGTCATGCAGTCGCCGAATGTCTGCGGCGTGATCGAGGATTGGGAAGGCTGCTTCACGGCCGTCACCGACGCGTGCGAAACGGGCGCGAAGCCGTTGAAGATCGGCGTGTGCAATCCGATCGCGTGCGCGCTCCTGAAGACGCCGGGCGCGGCGGGCGCCGACATCGCCTGCGGTGAGGGACAGCCCCTGGGCATCCCCATGCAGTTCGGCGGGCCGTACCTCGGCCTCTTCGCCGCGCGGAAGGAACTCATGCGCAAGATGCCCGGCCGCCTCGTGGGGGAGGCGTTCGATCCCGACGGGCGGCGCTCCTTCGCGCTCGTCCTGCAGACGCGCGAGCAGCACATCCGCGGCGCCAAGGCCACCAGCAATGTGTGCACCAACCAGGGCCTGCTCGCCCTCCGCGCAACGATGTACATGACCGCGATGGGTCCGGGCGGCCTGCGCGATGTCGCCGAGCAATGCTGGCACAAGGCCCACGCCCTGGCCGGGCGCATCGCTTCCATCCCCGGGTTCTCTCTGAAGCACGACAGCGACTTCTTCAACGAGTTCGTCGTGTCGTGCCCCAGGCCGGCGCGAGAGATCGTCCGCGCCGGCGTCGAGCGGGGCGTGCTCCCCGGCGTCGCGCTCGACACTGACCGTATGGACCGCATCGGCGACGCGGGCGACCTGCTCGTCGCCGTCACCGAGAAGCGCACCGCCGAAGACATGGATTTGCTCTGCGACACGCTCGCCGGCCTGGCGTAATCCGAGCCGCCGGACCTGCAAGGAGACACCACCCCATGACGATCCGCGTTCTGTTCGTCGCCCTGCTCTTCGTCCTGGCCCCGAGCGCCCCCGCCGGCGCCGATGCTCCGACCCCTCTGCGCCCGGAGGGCGTCCCCGCGCGGCCGGTCGCAACGTATTCGATCGTCGCGCGCGACGGAGAGACCGGCCAGATCGGCGTCGCCGTGCAAAGCCACTGGTTCGATGTCGGCTCGGTGGTCCCGTGGGCGAAGGCGGGCGTTGGCGCCGTGGCGACGCAGAGCCTGGTGCGCGTGGACTACGGCCCCGAGGGGCTGCGACTCATGGAAGAAGGACTCGCGCCGGGCGCTGCGATGCAGACGCTCGTGAGCGCCGACGAGGGGCGCGACTACCGGCAAGTCGCGATGCTGAACACATCGGGCCTCTTCGCGCAGCACACCGGCGCTCTGTGCATCGGCGTGGCCGAGGAGGCGCGCGGGCAGAGCGTCGACGGGGACGCGTGGGCGTGCCAGTCGAACATGATGAATGACAAGGGCGTGCCGACCGCGATGGCCCGCGCATTCGCGCGAGCCGAGGGGACGCTCGCCGAGCGCATGCTCATCGCCCTCGAAGCCGCAGAGTTCGCCGGCGGCGACATCCGCGGCATGCAGTCCGCGGCCATCCTCATCGTCGAGGGCGAGCCCGTCGAGCACGATTGGGAGGGTGTGGTGCTCGATCTCTCCGTCGAGGACCATCCGCGCCCGCTGCAGGAGCTCCGCCGGCTGCACCTCGTGCACAGCGCGTACGAACACATGAACGCGGGCGATGTCGCGATGGAGACCGGCGATGTCGAGACGGCGCTGCGCGAGTACGGCGCTGCGATGGACCTGATGCCCGACAACGCGGAGATGGTCTTCTGGACGGCCGTCTCTCTCGCTTCTGCCGGGCGCGCCGACGAAGCCGAGCCGCTCTTTGCGCGTGTGTACGCAAACCCCGGCGAAGGGCGCTGGCGCGAACTGCTGCGCCGCCTCCCCGCCAGCGACCTCTTCCCCGACGACCCCGCGCTGCTTGAGCGCATGCTCAGCGCCGGCGCCGATGACGCCTCCCGGTGAACCCGAAGGACCGCACACCGATGACGACCGCCACCACCGACCGCACCGGCGCCGACACGCTCGCGCCCGACGCCCACGACGCCGGCGTTTCGACGCGCGGGCAGCGCCCCGTGGAGCCCACGATCTTCGAGAAGTCGTCGCCCGGCGCCCGCGCCGTGACGCTGCCGCCGCTCGATGTTGACGAGACGCCGATCCCCGCGGCGCTCGCCGGCCCGGCGCCGCGTCTACCGGAACTGGGCATGCTGCAGGTCGTGCGCCACTATCACCACCTCTCGCAGCGCAACTTCTCAGTGGACGGCGAGTTCTACCCGCTCGGCTCGTGCACCATGAAGTTCAACCCGCGCATCAACGAGTACGCGGCCGCGCTGCCAGGTTTCACCGGCATCCACCCGATGCAGGACGACGCCGACGTCCAGGGCGCGCTGCGCCTGCTCTACGAGACGCGCCGCTTCCTCGAAGAGATCGCCGGGCTGCACGAGGCCAGTCTCCAGCCCGCCGCCGGCGCACACGGCGAATACACCGCGCTGAAGGTCATCCGCGCCTACTTCAAGGCCAACGGCCAGACGCAGCGCACCAAGGTGCTCAGCCCCTCCAACGCCCACGGCACCAACCCGGCGTCGTGCGCGATGTGCGGCGCCGATGTCATCACCGTCGACGCCTCCGACGGCTACACCAACCTCGACGACCTCAAGCGCCTGATCGACAAGGAGGGCCCCGACACGATCATGGCCTTCATGATCACCAACCCCAACACGGCGGGGCTCTTCGACGGCAAGATCGACGAGGTAGCGCGGATCATCCACGACGCCGGCGCGCTGCTGTACCTCGACGGCGCAAACATGAACGCCATCCTCGGCAAGACACGCCCCGGCGACTTCGGCGCCGACGCGATGCACTACAACACCCACAAGACCTTCAGCACGCCCCACGGCTGCGGCGGGCCGGGTTCTGGGCCGATCGTCGTGCGCGACTTCCTGGCCCCCTACCTGCCGGCGCCGCAGGTCGTGCAGCGCGGCGACGCCTACGCCCTCGACTACGACCGCCCGGATTCGATCGGCAAAGTGCGTTCCTTCATCGGGCAGTTCGGCGTGCTGGTGCGCTGCTGGACCTACATCCGCGCCTGCGGGCCGGACGGCCTGCGTGAGGTCGCCGAGCAGGCGGTGCTCAGCGCCAACTACATGGCGGCGCGCCTGGCCGACCGCTACGAGATGCCCTTCTTCGACCCGGCGAAGGGCAAGTTCGCGGCCCACGAGTTTGTCACCGTGCCGCGCACGCTGCTCGATCGCGGTGTGACACTCAACGACATCGCCAAGCGCCTCATCGACTTCGGCATCCACCCGCCGACCATGCACTGGCCGGTGCGCGACTGCCTGATGGTGGAGCCGACCGAGACCGAGTCGATCGAGGTGCTCGACCGGTTCGTCGCAGCGATGCTCGCGATCGCCGACGAGATCGAACGCGACCCGTCGTCGCTCGCCGATGCCCCGCGCGACGCCATCGTCCGGCGTCTCGACATCGTCGGCGCCGACCGCAAGCCGAAGCTCGCGGCCGACTGACCCGCCTCAAAGCAGCGTCAACGGATCGACATCGACAGCCGTGCTGCTGTCGCTGCGCACCAGGCCCAGCGCACGGACCGCCGCAAGCGCCCGCTGCACGCCCGCTGCGGATGGAGCGACGATCTCAACGCCCACGCGGTATCGCTCGTTCACCCGGCCGAGCGCACAGGGACCGGGGCCGTCGACGCGAAGACCGTTGACCGTGTCGATCGCGCGCAGGGCGAGGGCGACCTGTTCCGCCCGGTCGGCCGCGACCTGGGCGTCCTCGTCGCGGCACACGACTCGCGCCATGCGCGTCGCCGGGGGCAAACCGGCGCGCTCGCGGATGGCGAGTTCCTCGTCGGCGAAGGTGGTGTAGTCGTGCCTCGCCGCGAGGCGGATGGCCGGCTGGTCGGGGTGCACCGTCTGCACGATGACGAGCCCGGGCCGACCGGCGGCGCGCCCGGATCGGCCCGCAACCTGACTGACGAGCTGGAAGGTGCGCTCGGTGGCGCGGAAGTCCGGCAGCGCGAGCGCCGTGTCGGCGCTGATGACGCCGACGAGCGAGACGTTCGGAAAGTCGAGCCCCTTGGCGAGCACCTGCGTGCCGACGAGCACGCGGATCTCGCCGCGCTCGAAGCGTTCGAGCGACTCGAAGTAGTGGCGAGCCGATCGCATCGTGTCGCTGTCCATGCGCAGGAGCGTCTGGCCCTCGACGAGGTCGGGAAAGATGCGCGGCAGCTCCTGCTCGACGCGCTGCGAGCCGGCGCCGAGCAGCACGACGCCCTTGGCGCAGATCGGGCACTTCGTCGGGACCTTCTGGGCGGCGTCGCAGTGGTGGCAGCGCACGACGCCGCCCGGCGGGAGGGCCTTGCCGCGATGGGCGACCATGGAGGCGTCGCAGTGGTCGCACTGCATGACCCAGCCGCAGTTGATGTCGGCGCATCGGATATGGCTGGCGAATCCGCGTCGGTTAAGAAGCAGGATTGCCTGACCACCGGCGCCGAGGGCGTCGGCGAGGGCGCCGAGGAGCGTCGGGCCGAGCAGCGCATCGCGCAGGTGCGGATCGCTGACGCGACGCATCTCGTCCCGGAGATCGACGACCTTCACGCGAGGTAGGTGCGCGCCGCCAACGCGCTCGGGCAGTTCGTGCAGTGCCGCGCGACCGAGGCGCGCGTTGCGCCATGACTCCAGCGACGGCGTCGCTGAGCCCAGGAGCGCCGGGCAGCCCTCGAGCTGCGCACGCCGAACCGCGACATCGCGCGCGTGGTAGCGGGGCTGATCCTCCTGCTTGTACGCCGAGTCGTGCTCCTCATCGACGATGATGAGTCCGAGCGGCGCACCGCTGGCCGCTTCGAAGGGGGCGAATATCGCCGAGCGCGCCCCGATGGCGACGCGCGCCGCGCCCGAGGCGATGCGCGACCACGCGTTGTTCCGCTGCGACGCCGAGAGACCCGAATGAAGGATGGCGACGCGATCGGCGCCGAACCGCGCCGTGTAGCGTGTCGCGGCCTGGGGCGTCAGGCTGATTTCAGGCACGAGCACGATCGCGCAGGCCCCACGGGCAAGGACGCGCTCGATGAGGTGCAGGTAGACCTCGGTCTTGCCTGAACCGGTCACGCCCCGCAGCACATGCGCGCCGAAGGCGCCCAGCGTCGCGCCCACCCCGTCGACGACGGCGCGCTGGGCAGGGGTCAGCGCGGGTGGCGGCGGCGCGTCCGTCGGCGCGGCCTGGGTCCAGGCGTTCGAGCGCACGCGCGACACCTGCACCTCGCGGAGCAGGTCGAGGCGCACGAGGCGCGTCAGGGGCGCGCGGCTCGTCGCCCCGACGGCGGTCGCGAGCGCGCGCGGCGCGAGCGGGAAATCGGTCGGCGCCATGGCGCGGATGCGATCCCATGCGGCGCGGGTCTTCGGCGGCAGATCGACGATCGGCTCGGCGCCGGTAGGCTCGAGGGCGACGGAGCGAACAAGCCCTGTGCCCTTCTTGACCGCCGCGGGCGTCATCGCGTGCAGCGTCATGCCGAGCGGGCAGCAGTAGTACGCCGCGATCCACTTGCCGAGGTCGAGCACGCTTGCCGGCAGGCGCACGCCCGTGCGGCGCTCGATTGGCTTGATGCGCCGGGGGTCGATCGCGCCGGCGTCGTCGAGGGCGACGACCACGCCGTAGGCGCTGCGCCCGCCGGAGCCCAGCGGCACGCGCACGCGTTCGCCAGGCTGGAGGTCGGCCATCTCGGCGGGGACGCGATAGGTGAGCCCCTCGGGGCGGTCGATGCCGCGCTCGGGCGCCACGCGTGCGTAGCCGGCGCCCGCCGGGGGCTGCGTTTCGGGAAAAAGGCCGGTCTGACCGCTCACGACCGGAGCGTAGCGTGGCGGCGTCGCGCGCAGCGGGTCCGGCAAAAAGAGGGAAGGCCGGCGCTCCTCCACGCCGGCCCTCCACACCGTTCCGGTGACGCTCCTCGCAGCCGGGGCACGCCCCGCTGACGGGGCCTGCATCGGCGGGCGGGCGCACGCCTGTTCAGCCAAGTTGCGCGTCGGGCCGGGAACCCACGCGGACTTCGCGCGCGGTGGCGGGTGTGCCGGTTGCGCGGGCGCCGGGCGCGACTACTATGGACCCGATGTCCGATACCTCCCCACGGTCGAAATCCCCTGCTCCGGCGCGCATCGCGCTGGAGGACGGCTCGGTCTGGCACGGTCGCGCCTTAGGCGCGACGGGCCGGGGCGCGGTCGTCACCGCCGAGGCCGTCTTCAACACGGCCATGGCCGGGTATCAGGAGGCGCTGACCGACCCCTCCTACGCCGGGCAGGCGCTGATCATGACGGCGCCGATCGTCGGGATCTACGGCGTCAACGACGAGGATGTGGAGTCGAAGCGCGTGCAGGTCGCGGCGTTCATCGTGCACGAACTGGCGCGACGAACCAGCAACTGGCGCGCCTCGACGGACCTGTCCACCTATCTCGAGCGCGAGGGCGTGCTCGGTGTCGCCGGCGTTGACACGCGCGCCCTGACGCGCCGGCTCCGCACCGGCGGCGCGATGCGCTGTGCGCTGACCGACGACGCGTCGATCTCCGACGCCGACCTCGTCGAGCGGGCGCGCTCGGCGCCGTCGATGGCCGGGCAGAATCTGGTCACCGGCGTCGGGGCGAGTGAGCGCCGGACGACCGCTCCGTCCGGCGCGCGCCGGCGGCGCGTGCTCGCGCTCGATTGCGGCGCGAAAGAGAACATCGTGCGCTGCCTTGCCGACCTGGGCTGCGAGGTCGTGAGCGTGCCGCACGACACGACGGCGGCGGCCATTCGCGAGGCCTACGAGCGCGGCGAGGTGGACGGCGTGCTGGTCAGCAACGGCCCGGGCGATCCGGCGTCGGTCACCGGCACGATCGCGACGCTGCGCGACCTCGTCGGTCCGCACGCCGAGCCGGCAATTCCCACATTCGGCATCTGTCTCGGGCACCAGCTGCTGGCCCTCGCCCTCGGGGCGGAGACGTTCAAGCTGAAGTTCGGCCATCGCGGCGTGAATCAGCCGGTGCGCGACGAAGAATCGGGCCGGGTGGAAATCACCAGTCAGAACCACGGGTTCGCTGTCGATCCGGTGTCGCTGCGCGAGGCCGGCGGCGAGCCGACGCACGTGAACCTCAATGACGGCACGCTGGCGGGGTTTCGCGTGCCCGGGCGACCGGTCTTTGCCGTGCAGCATCACCCCGAAGCGAGCCCGGGGCCACACGACGCAGCACACCTGTTCGGGCGGTTCGTCGAGATGATGGACGCGGCGCGCCATGCGCCGACGAACGCCGAACATCGCTGAGCCGTCCGGTCGCCGTGCGGGGAGGGAATCCCCGTCTGATCGGCGTTCTGGGCAGTTCATGGGAACCGGAGGCCGGTTGCGTCCCCAAAACACGAGCGGTATGTTCCGCGCGGACGGCGGCATGGATTCTGCCTCCCGTCCGGGCGCGCCGGGGTTTGCATCCGGTGCGTGGCGCGGAGTTTGCATTTTGGTGAGACCCAACCATGACGCCGCGGTGTTTCGGCGGCGCTTCTGAACCCTCGCTGGAGAGATCTGATGCGGAAGCAGAGTGGGACGGCGCTTCGCCTTGCTGCGGCGATTGTCGTGGCAGGCGGCGTGTTCGGGGTGAACGAGGCATGGGCCGGGCAGGACGCCGGGGCCTTCCTCGAAGCCGCCCCCGACCTCCTTCGTGAGGGACGGTTGGTCGAGGTGAAGCAGACGCTGCTCGCCATCGATCGCGAGGGCCTGACCGAGGCGCAGCGCGAGCGGGTGATCGAACTGCTCGCTGCGGCGGAGGGTCGCCTCCGCTACGCGGACCCGGTCGATATCAGCCTGCAGAAGGCCGAACTGGCCATGAAGCAGGGCGACATGCGCGAGGCGGAGCGCCAGGCGACGGCGGCGCGCCGCGCCGACACCGCCGGCGCCGAGCAGCGCGCTCGCGCCACCGAACTGCTCGGTCAGGTCGCCACCGGTCGCCTCGAGATGCGCCCCGCAATGCTCGGCGCCTTCGACCAGGCGGTGCTCGACTTCGATCGCGAGCGCTACATCGAGGCCAAGGCGGGATTCGAGCGCGTCTACCGCTCCGGCATCGAACTCTCCAGCGATGACCTCCGGACGCTCGACCGCTATCGCGACCGCATCCTTGAGATCGAGCGTGAGCGCGGCGTCGCATTCGACACCGCCGACGAGGCCGCCTTTGGCCTTTTGCAGCCCGGTCGCGTGACCGCCGACCAGGGCGAGCAGGAAGCCCAGCCCCAGCAGGGCGAAGAGGACCTCTTCCAGGAGGCTCTGCGCTTCGACGCCGAGCGTCTGCTCGCCGAGGCGGATCTGGCCTTCGATGACGGGCGCTACAACGAGGCGCTCACGAAGTACAACCAGCTGGCCAACGGCCCTTATCGCTCAGCGCTTGCGGCCGACCAGGCCCGTCGCGCAGAAAACCGCATCGCCGAGATCCGCGTCATCCTCCAGCAGGCCGGCGGCGAGCGACTCGAAGAGGTCGTGCAGACGCGCGAGATCCAGCTCCAGCAGGCGCGCGCCGAGTTCCAGAACTTCATGACCGAGGCCGACCAGGCCCTGGCGCGCGGCGACACCGAACGCGCCCGCCAGCTCGCCGGCGAGGCCCGGCTCCGCCTCGCCGAGAGCCGCCAGGTCTTCCCCGAGAGCGAGTACGAGCGTCTGCTCGATCAGCAGCAGGCTCTGCTGCAGCGCATCGCCAGCGGCGAAGAGTCGATCCGTCGCTCCGAGCAGCAGCAGCGCGAGACGCGCCTCAGCGAAGAGGCGCGCCGCCAGGAGCAGGAGCGCCAGCGCGAGCGCAGCGAGAAGATCCGCGAGAACCTGCTCCGCATCCGCACGCTGCAGGAAGAGCAGAAGTACGAAGAGGCCCTGCAGGTCGTCGAGCAGTTGCTCTTCATCGACCCGCAGAACCCCGCCGGCCTGCTGCTCCGCGACACCCTGCAGGATGTGATCATCTACCGCGAGTGGAGCCAGACGCAGCGCGCCAAGACGCTCTCCTACGCGCAGGAATCCAACCGCATCAACGACTCGCTCATCATCCCCGATGAGATCCTTGACTACCCGAGCGACTGGCCGGAGATCTCCTTCCGGCGCGGCGGCGCGGAGACCTTCGCCGAGTCCGCCGCCGACCGGCGCGTGCTCGCCGAACTCGAGTCGCGCCGCATCCCGGCGACCTTCACCGACAACGCGCTCGAGGACGTGCTGAACTTCGTCGCGACGGTCACCAACCTCAACGTCGACGTCGACTGGGAGAGCCTGGCTGATATCGGCGTCGAGCGCGACACGCTCGTCACGCTGAACCTCCAGCCGCTGCCGGCTCGCGTCGTGCTCGACCGTGTGCTCGAGAAGGTCAGCCCGGACGCCTTCAGCCGCGCCGGCTGGGCCGTGAACGACGGCGTGCTGGTGATCGCCAGCGAAGAGGCGCTGCGGAAGAACACCTTCATCGTCATCTACGACGTGCAGGACCTGCTCTTCCAGGTGCCCTCCTTCCGCGAAGTGCCCGACCTCGACCTCGGCGCCATTCAGGAAGGCGGCGGCGGCGGCGGTCAGACGCAGCAGATCGAGACCGAGGAAGGCGAAGGCCTGACGCGCGAAGAGCTGCTCGACCGCATCACCGAGATCATCCAGAGCAACGTCGACGCCGACGGCTGGCGCGACAACGGCGGCGACACCGGTGCGATCCAGGAGCTCAACGGCAACCTGATCATCACCAACACCGCCAAGAACCACCGGCAGATCTCGGGCCTGCTCCGGCAGCTTCGCGAGGTCCGCTCGATCCAGATCAACGTCGAGACGCGCTTCCTGCTGGTCGACGAGAACTTCTTCGAGCAGATCGGCTTTGACCTCGACATCGTCTTCAACGCCCAGAACTCGCAGTTCAACGACGCGATCGAGACGCAGGACATCTCGACGCCGCTGGCCCTCCCCTCGAGCGGCCGCCGCAACCTGCTGCCGAGCGATTTGGTCGCCCCCTTCTTCGGCGGCCCGCGCTTCGACGGCACGGCCAACCTGCAGATTGAGGATCCGCAGGCGGTGCTCGACGGTGAACTGCCGACCTACCTCGTCGGCGACACCCCCTTCGTTGTGACGGCGCCCGATGGCACCTCGATGATCCCGGCCCAGCAGAACAGCAAGGGTCTGGCCGAGAGCCTCTTCCAGGGCGGCACCTTCGCCCAGTCGATCCTGAACTCGAACCCGGCGCTCGGCGTCGCGGCGACGTTCCTCGACGACATCCAGGTTGACCTGCTTCTCGAGGCCACCGAGGCCGACCGGCGCAGCGTCAGCCTTACGAGTCCGCGCCTGACCTTCACGAACGGCTCCAGCGCGACGATCGCCGTCGTCACGCAGCGGGCCTTCGTCAGCGATCTCCAGCCCGTCGTCGGCACCCGATCGGTGGCCTTCGATCCGGAGCCGGGCGTCGTGTCCGACGGCTTCTTCCTGCTCGTCGACGGCGTGGTGTCGGCCGACCGGCGCTACGTGACGATGGAGATCCAGTCCGGCGTCGCGACGCTGGAGGACCTCGTCGAGTTCGAGGTGAGCGCCCAGACGACGGGCGGCGGCGAGGACGACCCCGCCGGCGACCGGACTTTCAGCGCCAGCCTGCAGCAGCCGACGATCCGTACGACGATTCTTCGCACCGGCGCCACGATCCCCGACCAGGGCACACTGCTGCTCGGCGGGCAGCGGTTCGCCAACGAGGTGGAGATCGAGACGGGCGTGCCGGTGCTCAGCCAGCTGCCGCTGCTGAACCGCCTGTTCACGAACCGCATCGAGACCAAGCAGGAGCAGACGCTGCTGATCCTGCTCAAGCCGACGATCCTCATCCAGAACGAGGAAGAGGAGAAGAACTTCCCGGGTCTCCTGGACTCGCTTCAGAACCGTTTCGGCTCGGGATTCTGAGCCGGAGAGCAGACTGATCGGCGCAGCCGCGCCGTCGCGAGGCCCCGAGCCCCGGTGACGGTGTGGCTGCGCCGAACTTGACATCGGCGCGAGTCGCCCGATAGCGTGGCCGCCACCCTCGAGGAGCCCCATCGATGCCGCCTGTCGAATCCCGCCTCCGCATCCGCGAAGATTCGGGTGTCACCGTCGTCGAGTTCGTGGATCGCAACATCCTCGACGAGGCGAACATCCAGCAGATCGGCGACGAGATCGGCGCCATCATCGACGCCAAGTCGAGCCCGAAGCTGCTCATCAGCGTCCCGAGCGCGGCGCTCGA
>JBICHM010000176.1:0-8239 GCA_043101835.1 Phycisphaerales bacterium
GGCGCGCGCCGGTGCGCCGGGGGCGTCGCGCAGGCTCCGGGCCAGCTGTCCGGCGGCGGCGGCTCCGGCGTCGGCGTCGGGGAAATCCGGCCGATTGCGCACGATCGCGACCAGACAGGCGAGGGCGGCGCGCGCATCGCCGGCGCGCTCGGATTCGCGCACGCGATCGAGCAGGAGCGCGGCGAGGCGCCAGTTCGCCTCCGCGCCAGCGAGCGAGAGCGCGCCGGGGTCGGGAAACGCCAGAAGCGAGCGTTCGAGCAAATCGATCGCGGCGTCGCGCTGCGTCGCGTCGCGCGCCAGTGCGCGAGCCCGCGCCGCCGCGAGCAGGGGCGGCGGCGGGCCGTCGAGGCGCGCCGGCGGCATGGCCGCGAGTTTCTCCTGCACCAGCGCCCGGCGCTGCTGCACGGGCAGGCCGATCTCCCCCTGCACGATGCGGGCGGCGAGGGTGCGTCCGGCGCGCGCGAGCGCCTGCGCCGGCGGCTCGCCGTCGCGCGCCGTCGCGTCGACCAGGTAGCGCGCATCTTCGAGGAGGAGCAGGTAAGCGGGTTCCGGATCGCCGGTCGCGCGTCGGAAGGGGGCGCTGGTCGCGAGGGCGTCGAGCAGGCGCAGGGCCTGATCGGGTCGGCCATCCCGCGCGACGGCGCGTGCAAGCCCGAGCGAAGCCTCGACGAAGGCGCGCGGATCGAGGTGCGCAAGGTCGGGATCGCGCGCAAGCGCCTGTTCGAAATGGGCGCGCGCGGGCATTCGCTCGTCGAGCGAGGGGGCGCTGGCGCCGTGGAGAGTCGCGACGCCGTAGACGATGTCGCGCCGCGCCTCGAGCAGCGGCTCGCGCAGGTCGAGGTGGCTGACGGCGTCGACGCCGTTCTGGGCGATGGACGCCGCGTCGCCGGCGCGCGGGTCGTTGATGCTCGCCAGCAGCGCGGCGCAGCGGGCGATGCCCATCGGCATGCGGAACTCGGCGTACTCGACGGCCAGCGCGCTGCGGAGGTCCTGCAGGTCGCGCCGGTCGGCGAAATCCGGCGTCTGCTCGATGCGCGCCAGCGCATCGGCGACGGCAATGTCGAAGCGGCCGAGGGCGAACGCGGCGTCGGTGGATTCCTCCAGCACCCGGTCGCGCTGCGCCTGCGTGGGGAGGGCGACGAGCGCCGCGGTGTCGGCGGCGTCGGCGGCCAGGCGATCGAGCAGCGCCTCGGCCAGTTGCACCAGCGTGATGGGATAGGTCGTCGGCGACTGCGGCTCACGCGCTTCGGCGCGGAGGGCCTCGATGCGCGCGGTCAGGTCGTCCTGCGCGATCGCCTGTGGCGCGATCGCGAGCCCCGCCGCGAGCAGGCAGGCGCGAACGCGCCTCACGGCGTGGCCTCGGCGAAGCGGACGTTCTCGAACCCGGCGGTGAGCACCGCGTTCAGCGTGGCGAGTGCGTGCTCCCACTGCGCGCCGGGCTCGGCGCGGATAAGAAACCGTTGGTCGATCGCCAGGTCGAGCGCGCGGGCGCGCACGAGGGCGGCGGCAAGCGCCTCGGGCGTGGGCGTCGCCGGCAGCAGGGGGCTGTCGGTGCGCAGGATGGGCCCGGCGGGCGTGCTCGCGACGAGCACGCTGATGGGGCGCTCGGGCAGGGCGAACGGATCGTCGGGCTGCCCTGCGGCGCGCGCAGCGGGCAGGTCGACCTGGAAGTAGCGCTCCTCGCTGCGGAACTGCGCGGCGAGCAGGAAGTAGAGCAGAAGAAGGAATACGACGTCGATGAGCGGCGCGAAGCGCGCGGCCGACGACAGGCCCGCGTGCTCGGGGCGCAGGGCGCGGGCGCTTCGTATGGCGCTGGCGCGGTCAGCCATCGCGCTCGGTGGCCGCGAGCCGGGCGCGCGGGACGCCGGCGGTGCGGCACGCCTCCATGACGGGGAAGACGCGCTGGTACTGCTCCTCTCGCCCAGCGCGCACGACGACACGGAGTTCGGGGTCGCTCCGGCGCGCTTCGAGGAGGATCTCGGCGAGCCGCGCCTCGCCCCGTTCGCCGGGGGGCAGTTCGATCGTGCCGACGCGCGCCCAGACGCCGGGCTCGGCGTCCTCGGGCACGATGTTGACGACGATGCGCCGCTCGGCGCCGGGGCGCTCGGCGCGCGGATCGGCGACGCGCGGGAGTTCGAGATCGATCCGCTCCGCGCTGGTGATCTGCGCAACGAGCACGAAGAAGATGATCAGGAGGAAGACCACGTCCACCATCGGCGTGAGGTTCGGCGTCAGGCCGCCGGCGCGGTGTTTCTTCTTCCGCCGGCGCGTCATGAGGAGGCGCGCCCGATGTGGTTGACGATGTCCTCGGCGTTGAGCGCCGCCTCGCTGACGCGCGCATCGATCGTGTTGCGGATGAAGGCGTACCCGGCGAGCGCCGGGATGGCCACGACGAGGCCCCAGAAGGTGGTCGTCAGCGCCGTGCCGATGCCTGCCGCGAGGCCGACGGGGTCGGGCGAGCCGCCCGCGGCGACGATCTCGCGGAAGGCGAGGATCATGCCGTAGACCGTGCCGAAGAGCCCGATCATCGGCGAGACGGAGCCGATGATGTTCAGCGTCTCGACGCGGCGCATGCGCTCGCCGGTGAGCTCCTCGCACGCCTGCTCGAGGGCGCGGAGCATGGCGTCGCGCCCGGCGTCGCGCTCGCGCAGCGCGGCGCGCAGCGCGTGGGCGAAGTAGGAGGCGTCGCCCTTCAGGCCGGGCTCCACGGCGTCGTGGTCGCCCTCCTTCATGCGCTTGCGCGCGCTCGAAATGCTGTCGATCGGCGCGATGCGCTCGCGCGCATTCTCGCGGCTGAAGACGCTGATGAGCGCGAAGGTCGCGACGCTCATCGCCAGGAGCAGCCAGATGATCGCGCTGCCGAGCCACTCAACCGAGCCGGTCCGCTGGTTGCGCTGCACGAAGAACGCCTCGGCGAAGGAGACGCTGCGCCCTTCCGGCGCTTCCTCGACGGCGCCGGCGACATCACCGGTGGCGGGCGCATCGTCCTGCGCCGCGGCGCCTGGTGCGCCGAGGATCAGCGCGACGACGCCGACGAGCGTGAGAAGAAGGAGCGTGATCGAGCGCGGGTGTCTGGTCATGGGCGGGTGTCGGCTGGTCGCGGGTCAGCGTGCGGGGTCGAGCGGCGCGCGGGGCGTCGGCGCCGCATCGCCGGTGAGGTCGTCGAGCGTCACGAACTTGTACCCGGCCTCGCCGCCGTGGGCGCGCCCGATCGCGCGCATCAGGCCCGTGGGGTCTTCACTGAGGATCTGGATGGTCTTGATGGTGACGGGCCGGTCGCCGTCGGCGTCGGCGGGGTTCATGCGGTCGAGGCGCGCGAGCAGATCCTCGGCGGAGGCGTCGAGCAGGTCCGCTTCGCCGAATCTGCCGAGCACGAAGACGGCGTCGGGGCGGAAGTCGAGGGCGGCGTCGAGCGCCGCGAGCAGGTTCGTGCCGCCTCGCGGGCGCAGGCCGTCGAGCCATTCGAAGACGGCGCGCTTCGCGTCGCTCGTCGCGTCGATGAGGATCGGGCGCGCGATCTCCGGCGGGAAGGGCGCGTGCTCGACCTCGTCGTCGCCGGAGCCTCGGAGCAGGACGACCTGGAACCGCTGCGTCGGGTGCAGCGCCCCGGCGGAGCGTTTGAGCTCGCGCACGATGTCGGGGAAGGCGGTCACCATCGCGCCGGAGAAGTCAACGACGTACACGATGTTGCGCGCATCGCTCGCGCCCAGGCCGGCGAACGTGACCTCCCGCGCCCGCTCGGTGACGGGGGCCGGCGGCGGCGGGGCGTCGAGCGTCGGCAGCGTCGGCGCATCGGTGAGCGCGTCGCCCAGCGCGATGGGGGCGCCGCTGTCGGGCAGGTCGGGAAGATCGGGGAGCGCAGCCTCGGGGACGAAGGTCGGCGACTCCTCCGCCGGCTCCGGCGCACTGGCCGGCGCGGGCGCGAACGACGGATCGTCGAAGGAGACGACCGCCGGCGCGGGGCGATCAACGGGCACGACGCTCCAGGCGACGAAGAACGCGAGCGCGACAACGCTCGCGTGCACGCCGGCCGAGAGCGCCCACGGCGTTACGCGCTGGAGCATCGTCGGCGCCGGCTCGGGCGGCGAGGCGGGGTCGATCAATCGCACGACGCCGTCGGAGTGCGTCATGCGAGCAGTCTACGCGCTGGCCTGATGTCCGTCGGGCGCGCGCTTCGATCGCTTCGATTTCGACCCGTCACGCCGCGGCGCGAAGAGCAGATCGAAGGCGACTGGGCCGGGCCCGCTGAAGGTCAGCGACATCGCGGCGCAGAAGAGCGTGAACTGCAGCAGCAGCGTCTGCCACGCCTCGCTGGCGAAGCCTTCGACGGGAGGCAGGAATCCGAACGTGCCCGCGGCGCCGCCGGCGACGACGGGGCCGATCTGCGTCATCCACATCGCCATCGCCATCACGCACGCGAGGCCGAGCGCCCAGAAGCGGGTGAAGAAGCCGATGAGGATGAAGGCGCCGCCGAAGAACTCGGTGAGCGCCGCGGCCCAGGCGAGATAGCGCGGACGCGCGCCCGCGCCCATCCAGCCGGGCAGGATCGCGCTCGATGCATCGGTCGAGGTCGTGTTGTCGTGCAGGCTCAGCGCGATGCCGAAGAGCCGGCGCACCGGCGCGGGCGTCGGGAATTGCTCGGCGGTGTACGCGCCGGACGCGGTGCTCTGCTGGCGCACGGGCGTGGCGACCGGGGGTTCGGTGGTCTCTTCCGCGCCTTCCCCGGTCTCCTCGGCGGGTGCTTCCTCGGACTGCGCCGGCGGCTCCTCGGCGGGCTGCTCGCCCTGCGCTTCGCCGGGCGGCGTCGACGCAGGATCAGTCGCCTGCGAATCGTCGGCCTGCTCGCCGGCCTGCTCCTCGGGCTGGGCGTCCTCGGTCGGAGGCGGCGCGGGAACGCCGGTGACGGGGATGTCCACGCCCATGTTGGCGAGGGCTGCGGCCTGCTCGCCCTGGACCTCGAAGTCCTTGTAGAAAAGCTTTCCGGCGCCGGCGTAGAGGAAGGTCACCGCGAGGGCGAGCCGGATGAACAGGGGCGAGAATCCCAGTGCTACGCGATCGCGGAAGAGCATGGGTCACCTCATCGGGCGGAGGGGCGGGGTCATCCACTCACAACGGCGCGCCCCGGGGGGTCTCCGAGCACTTGTTCGGGCTGGGCGACGCGGGATGTCGCGCGCCCCGCCACCGGGGCATGGTACCCCCGGGTGCGCGGCCGGTTGGCGAGGCGGGTTGACGGGCGCCGCACCGGCGCTGAGCATCCAGCGCTGCAGCGGGCGTGGCGGAACTGGCAGACGCGCGGGACTTAGGATCCCGTGTCCGATAAGGACGTGGAGGTTCGAATCCTCTCGCCCGCATTGCCTCGACGATCGCGCAGCGATTGCGCGTTCTGCGGACCTGTTCTCCGGACCGGCGGCCTTTGGTCGGGACCGGCATCGGGGGTTTTTCGTTCGCGATCGCAGCGAACGCTTGGCGAAGGCCGAACAGGTGATAGCCTTGCGTGAACGCACCCCGCACCGAGGGCGCGCCGCGAGCACGGACGCATCGCATGACGGCCATCCCCCCGACCAACCCGTTCCACATCGCGCGAGCCTACGGCTCCGGCGTTGTCGGTCGTGTCGGGCCGGGCGCGCCGGTGCGTCCCGCGCAGCCCACGCAGCCGGTCGAGAAGCCCGCGCAGCGCGTCGAGCCGGCACGCGATGCGAAGCGCGCCTCCAGCCTCGATTCCATCGCCGAGCGCACGAAGTCTCCCGCCATGCGCCGCCTGCTCGCGGGCGTGGTGCCGGGCGGCATCGACTTCAGCGGCGAGACGCCCCGCCCGACCACGGGCGCGATTCCCCTCTACCGCCATCCCGCCGACCACAACGCCGCGGCGACGACGCTCTCGGCGGGCCGGATGGTGGATGTGGAGGGTTAGAAGAGATCAAGAGACGAAGCGTCGGCGTGGCTTCGTTGAGGTGGCCACCCCGGATCGCTCGCCACTCCGTCTCTTGATCTCTTCGTCTCGCCGTCGCTGCCCCGTACCATCCCTCCATGCCCAGCGACCTCGCCCACCACTGGGATCTCGATCCCACGGTCACGCAACTCAACCACGGTTCCTTCGGCGCGTCGCCGCGTGTCGTGCTCGAGGCGCAGTCGCGCTGGCGAGCGCGCATGGAGCGGTCGCTGACCGAGTTCCACGCGCGCGACCTGGCGGGGCTGCTCAATGAGGCCCGCGCCGAACTCGCGGCATTCGTCGGCGCGCAGGCCGAGGACCTCGTCTTCGTCACCAACGCCACGCAGGGCGTCAACGCCGTGCTCCGCTCGATGGACCTGCGCCCGGGTGACGAGCTGCTGACGACCGACCACGAGTACAACGCCTGCGCCAACGCGCTGCGGTATGTCTGCGAACGCGCGGGCGCGACGCTGGTCGTCGCGACGATCCCGCTGCCCATCGCCGATCCCGAAGAGGTCGTTGAGGCGCTCATGGCGAAGGTGACCAATCGCACGCGCCTCGCGCTCGTCGACCATGTCACGAGCCAGACGGGGCTGGTCTTCCCGATCGAGCGCATCGTCGAGGCGTTGCAGGGGCGGGGCGTCGATGTGTTCGTCGACGGCGCGCACGCGCCGGGGATGTTGGAGCTGGATCTCGACCGTCTCGGCGCCGCGTTCTACACGGGCAACTGCCACAAGTGGATCTGCTCGCCGAAGGGCTCGGCGCTGCTGCATGTGCGCCGCGACCGGCAGGCGGGCGTGCGCCCGACCTCGATCAGCCACGGCGCCAACGCGCCGCCATCTGACAAGAGCCGCTTCCAGATCGAGTTCGGCTGGACGGGCACCTGCGACCCGACGGCCTGGCTGAGCGTGCCGGACGCGATCCGCGCGATCGACTCGATCATCCCCGGCGGCTGGCCGGCGTACCGGGCGCACAACCGCGACCTCGCAATCGCCGCGCGGCGCATGCTCAACGACGCGCTGGGCAGCGAGCCGATCGCGCCGGAATCCATGCTCGGCTCGATGGCGGCGGTGCGCATCCCCGACGGCGATCCCGACCGCGCGCACGACCCCTTCGAGCCCGACCCGGTGCAGCGGGCGCTGTGGGAGCGCTGGCGCATCGAGGCTCTCGTCATCGTCTGGCCGGGGCCGCCGGAGCGCCTGCTGCGCATCAGCGCGGCGCCGTACAACGAAATCGGAGAGTACGAACGCCTGGCGGCAGCGCTGCCGGAGGCGTTGAAGAATGTGGGCACGCCGGCGCAGCGGGCGTAGGAAACTACACTGCTCCCCATGCCCACCCTCCGCGACATCCTCGGCCAGCCCGCGGCCGTCGCCAACCTCTGCGCCGCCCTGCGCAGCGGCCGGGTGCACCACGCGTGGATCTTCCACGGCCCCGAGGGCGTCGGGAAGCGCACCGCGGCGGAGGCCTTCGGCGCCGCGCTGCTCGACTCGACCACGCGCGAGCGCGAGGGCGGCCTCTTCGAGCCCGACCCCGACAGCGAGACGCAGCGCCTCGTCGCGGCCGGCACGCATCCCGACCTGCATGTGATCACCAAGGAACTCGCGCGCTTCAGCGACGATCGCTCGGTGCGCGAGCGCAAGCTCATCAGCATCCCGCGCGAGGTGATCGACCAGCACCTGATCGTGCCGGCGCAGCTCGCGCCCTCGATGCGGTCGAACGCGATGGCGACGAAGGTCTTCATCGTCGATGAGGCGGAGCTGCTCAACGCGACGACGCAGAACGCGGTGCTCAAGACGCTGGAGGAGCCACCGGCGGGCGCGGTGATCATCCTTGTCACCAGCAGCGAGGAGCGCCTGCTGCCGACCATCCGCAGCCGCTGCCAGCGCGTGGCCTTCGGCCCGCTCGACGACGGCGCGATGAAGGCGTGGATGCGAGCGCACGGTGTCTCTGCGCCGGCGTCGCGCGGCGCGGGCGCGTGGGCCGCGTCCTTCGCCGCAGGCTCGCCGGGACGTCTCGCGCAGGCGCTCGAAGGCGGCATGGCCGAGTGGGGGCGAAGTCTCGAGCCGATGCTCGCCGCGGCCGATCGGGGCGAATACGACGCGGGTCTCGGCTCGTCGATGGCCGAACTCGTCGACGGCTGGGCGAAGGCGTGGGTGGAGGCGCGCGAGGGCGCGAGCAAGGACGCGGCGAACAAGGCCGGCGCCGCGCGCCTGCTGGGCATGCTCGCCGAACGCTCGCGCCTGATGCTCCGCGATGTCGCCACACGGGGCGGCGATCCCGACCCGGCGCTCGCGGCCCTCGACCTTATCG
>JBICHM010000177.1:0-17150 GCA_043101835.1 Phycisphaerales bacterium
TCGAGCGCCGCGCTCGGGACGCTGATCACCATCAACAACAAGGTGCGCGGCTCGGGCGGCCAGCTGCGCCTGGCCGACATCGGCCCGCAGATCTACGAAGTCTTCGTGATCACGAAGCTCAACAAGCTCTTCGAGATCCACGACACCGGCGCCGACGCCCTCGGCAGCTTCGACTGACGCCAGAATGAAGGCCGCGACGGGCCGCCCCTCGAGGAGCGCCGCCGTCGCCTGCGCCGCCATGCGGGACACCGTGCTGCTCATTGACGACCGAGCCCAGATCGACGCGGCCACCGAGCGCCTGCTCGAGGCGGCGCGAGGTCTGGGCTACCCCGAGGCCAGCGAGTTCGCGCTCCGGCTGGCCGTCGAGGAAGCGGTTCGCAACGCGATCGTCCACGGTCATCGCAACCTGCCGGGCGAGCCGGTCGAACTCACCTGGGACGCCGGTCCCGACGCCATCCGCATCACCGTCACCGACAAGGGCCCCGGGTTCAATCCCGAGGACCTGCCCGATCCGACCCTCGATGAGAATCTTCGCAAGCCCTCCGGGCGCGGCGTGATGCTCATGCGCTCGTTCATGTCGAGCGTCGAGTTCAACGAGACCGGCAATCGCGTGACGATGGTCTTCCAGCGCCCCGAGGCCTGAGCAGGCGCTCCTGTGCGCTCCAGGTCACCGCACCAGCCAGCGAATCGCCAGCACGCGTGACGCGTCGAGGTCCGCCGCCTCGCCCAGCAACTGCGCGAGTTGCTCCGGCGTGACCCGGTCGGCCTGCACGAGCTGTGCGCGGGGCCACTGGTCGTCAGGCCCGGGGCCGTCGGCCTCGCTGAGGGCCGCGTCGAGAGCGAGGGTCTCGGCCTCGTCGAGGGAACCCGCCGCGATGACGGCCTCCGCGTAGTCGATGGGCGATCCCTCTGCGCGCTGGCGACGCACGAGGCATCGCCATCCGGTCGTGCCGAGGTCGCGCCCGTCGTCGTCGAGATTCCGCTCACGATCGACATTGAGGCGGAGGCGCCAGAGGTCGGCCAGTTCCTCGATGACCTCCTCGCCGGTGAGGAGGTCGGGGCGCTCCGGCGGGCAGAGCAGCACGCCGCGGTGCTCGTGGGCGACCGCATCCACGCCTCCTTCTTCAACCCCCGCCGAGAGGTCGAAGGCCTCGAGCACGCGCTCGACACGCTCGCGCAGGGCCGTCTCGACGCGCACGGTGACGACCTTGTGCTCGTCCACGTAGACATAGACGAACGGCTCGTCGCACATGGCGCCGAAGCCGACCATCCCGTCCTCGTAGAGCCAGGCGCCGTGGCGGCGTACGCCCTCGAGGAAACGGTCGAAGCCGACGAGGTCGTAGGCGATGTAGGGGTCGATCTCGCGATACGCGTCGCTGCCCAGGATGTCGAGAATCGGGTAGATGCGCGCCGGCAGGAGCGCGAAGAGGCTGCGCAGGAAGGCGCGGAGGCGCGTGGCGCTGATGACGATGTCGTAGACGTAGCGGTCGGGCCACTCCTCCCAGTCGCCGGGCTCCTCGCCGCCGTCGGCGGGCTCGAAGGCCACGGCGTACCCCTCGCGTGGGGTGTGCGCCTCGACCGGGTAGACGCCCAGCGGGTAGGCGAAACCACCCGTCGTCATCCGTTCGACGGCAGGATCGATCATCGACTGGCCCATGCGGCCCTCGCTCCTGACTCGATTCCGGTCATTCGCGACGCAACCGAACGCGTCGCGGCGCGGTTGCACCGGTTGGTTCCATCCATCGGACGGGCCCGCCCATGCCCCGCACAAGAGGCCCGCCACGCCCCCCATCGTTGCGTTCAGGCCGGTTTCGGGCCATCATCGTCGCGACTGAGGCCGGGGGAGTCGCTCCGAACACCCGCCGAGACACCGGGAGACCAAATGGATCAGTTCAACAACTTCCTCAACGCCGTCAACGGGGTCATCTGGCACAACGTCGTGCTCTACATCGTGCTGGGCGTCGGCGTCCTGTTCACGGTGTGGAGCGTGGGCTGCCAGTACAAGGCGCTGACCCACGGCGTGCAGGTGGTCCGAGGCAAGTACGACGACAAGGACGACCCCGGCGCCATCACCCACTTCCAGGCGCTCTCGGCGGCCCTCTCAGCGACGGTGGGCCTCGGCAACATCGCGGGCGTCGCGCTGGCGATCATGCTCGGCGGGCCGGGCGCGGTCTTCTGGATGTGGGTCGTCGGCGTCGTCGGTATGGCGCTGAAGACCACCGAAGTCACGCTTTCGATGATCTACCGCAACACCGAGGACCCCGACAACCCGCACGGCGGGCCGATGTTTGTCGCCCACAAGGGCTTCGCGAAGATGGGCCTCGGCGGCGTCGGCAAGGCCGTCGGCGGCATCTTTGTCATTACGCTGCTCATCTCGACGATCACCGGCGGCAACATGTTCCAGGCCTGGAACGTCGCCGACATCACGAACGCCTACTTCGGCGTCCCGCAGATCGCCGTCGGCATCTTCCTGGCGGTCGTGGTCGGCGCGGTGATCATCGGCGGCATTAAGCGCATCGGCGCCGTCGCCGGTCGCCTCGTGCCATTCATGTGCGTCGTCTACCTGCTCGCGGCGCTGTACGTGATCGTCATGCGCTTCGACGTCATCCCCGACATGCTGAAGCTCAGCGTCGTCGAGGCGTTCAGCCCCTCGGAGGCGACAGGCGCCTTCCTCGGCGGCACCGCGGGCTACGCGCTGCTCTGGGGCATGAAGCGGGCGCTGTTCTCGAGCGAAGCCGGTCAGGGCTCCAGCCCCATCGCCCACTCCGCCGCGAAGACCGACGAGCCCGTCCGTGAGGGCGTCGTCGCCGGTCTCGAGCCCTTCATCGACACCATCGTCGTCTGCACGCTCACCTCGCTGGTGATCCTCTCGACGGGCATCTGGAACCGCGGGCCGGACCTGGAGTTCTCCAGCCCCACCGCCGTGGTGCAGGCGGACGGCGCCTGGTCGCTCGAACGCACCGAGGTGAACCGCAGCGATGATCCGTCGCTGACCGACGACGCCGAGGTGTTCACGATCGTCGAGGCCGAGGTCAACCCCAACACCGGCAAGAACCTGCACCGCGTGATGGGGCGCGTCGAGATCGAGGGCGAGGGCGAGAGCCGGCGCTACTTCATCAACTGGAGCACCTCGCCGACTGCCCAGGAGGCGATCGCGCTGCACCCGGAGAAGACACAAGGCGCGTGGTTCAACCACCAGGGCGCAACGTTGACGGCGAAGGCGTTCGATTCGGTGAACGACGGGCTGGGCATGTGGCTGATCACGCTCGCCGCGTGGCTGTTCGCGATCAGCACGATGATCTCGTGGTCGTACTACGGCGAGCAGGGCGTGGTGTACCTGTTCGGCGACGGCGCAGTCTTCCCCTACAAGATCCTCTACTGCCTCGCGATCGTGATTGCGGCGGTGCCGGCGCTGATCTCGACCGATGCGCAGCTCGACAACCTCACCGCGCTGGGCACCGGCGTCATGCTCTGGGCGAACATTCCGATCATGCTCGTCTTCGGCGCCGTGGCGATGCGGACCTACAAGGACTACTTCCGCCGCATGAAGGCCGGCGAGGGTCGTCCGCCGCACGAGGCGCCGCCGATCGTGGACGTCGTCGAAGGCCACGACCACGACAAGAAGGACTGAGCCTCGGTTCGGTCGACAGTGAACTTCCGCGAGCCCGCTCGAATCCGAGCGGGCTCGCTTTCTTTTTGGCGCGCGTGCGTCACAATCGGCATTGCATGGATGCGCCCTGGGATCCCGGCCTGCTCTGCGATGTCGCCGTCGCGGCGCTTGACGCTGAAGCGCGCCGTCGCGATGTGGCTCAGGAAGTCGCCGGCCTCGATGCGCTGCCCGAACTCGCGCTGCACCCCCTGCTGCGGGACGGCTTCCAACAAGCCGGGTTCGGCGCCCACGCAGAGGTGCACTATCCCGGGCGCGTCGGACGAAGGCGCACCGAGGGCGACCGCTGCGACCTCGTGCTGACACGCGACCCATGCGCCCCGCTGATGGACCCCGCCGAAGCCGGCACGCTGTTCCAGACGACGGGCGTGCCGCCGCGCGACGCGTTCTGGATCGAGGTCAAGTGCGTCCGCCAGCACGCCGTGATCGGCGGCGTCGGACGACCCAACGCGGGGTACGCGGGTGCGCTTGGCGGCCCCGTCGCGGCCGATGTTCGCCGCATCGCAAACGAGCCGTCTATTCACGCCGGCGCGGTGCTGCTGATCCTCTTCAGCGCTGATGAGGCGACCGGCGAGCACGACATCGGCGCGTGGGCGCACCGTTGTCTCGACCGGGGGCTGCCGATCGGGGCGCCCTTGGTGCGCAGGTTCGGCGTCGCCGATCGGCTCGGGAACAGCGTGTGCCTTGTCGCGATGACGCCGGTCCGTGCCGGCGCCCGTGCGATCAGCGGAAGATCAGCACGCGCGGGCTGACGAGCAGCACCGGCTCGTCGCGCATCAGCATCATCGCGCGGAGGTTCGACCAGATCTGCGGCCATGCCTTCTCGCCGACCGCAAGTCGGATGGCGCCAAGGGCGTCGCCGACGAGGCCGCCGCCCTCGACACGCGGCGCCGCGAGAAACGAGCCGAAGGCCTGATCGAGGAACTCCTCGAGCGTCGGGGGCGCGGGATAGTGCATGACATCGAAGGCGCCGCCGGTGAGTTCGAGTTCCTCTGCGAGATCGTCCACGACGACGGCCAGTCCGCCGACGGCGTCGGCCATCGCAAGAGCGACGGCCTTCTCGGCGGTGAAGAGGCGTCCCTCGGCGGTCTTGCCGATGTCGATGCCCTCGCGTCCCGCCTTCACGCGCCGGACGAAGAGGTCGTAGGTGTCGACCATTCGGTCGCGGATGAGACTGCGCTCAGCGCTGTCCCATGGGGTGAGGGTGTCAAAGATGTCGGCGCGCGGGCCGCGAGCGCGGGGGACGACGTTGATCTTGAGCGTCTCGTAGACACCGCCGAGAGCGAACTTGCCGCCGACGACGCCGATGCTGCCGACGATGCTGCTCGGGTTCATATAGATGCGGTCGCCGGAGACGGCGATGTAGTACCCACCGCTGGCGGCCATGTCGCCGACGCTGACCCAGACGGGCTTGGTCTCTGCGACGCGGCGCACACCCTGCCAGATGTTCTCGCTGGCGATCGCGCTGCCGCCGGGGCTGTTGACGCGGACGATGACGCCCTTGATGCGGCTGTCCTGCTCGAGTTCGCGCAGTGCCTTGCGGATGGTGGTGGCGCCGCCGCTGCCCGCGCCGAAGGCGCTCGGGGGCGTCGAGGGGCCGTCGACGATCGCGCCGTCGATGTGGATCACGGCGATCGTGTCGCGCCGCGGCTTGTGCGCCGGCGGCGAGGCGAGCACCTGCAGCATCGCGAAGGGGTTGGCCATATCGATGCCGGGGCCGGCGTCGACGGGCGTTATGGAAGTGTCGTACTCGACCTCCTCGCCGAGCGCCTCGGCAAGGTAGTCGTGGATGTCGAGACGATCGACTTCGCGATCGATGAGGCCGAGTTCGACGGCGCGCGGGCCGTCGAGCATCCAGGCCTCTTCCATCGCGGCGTCGAGTTCCGCTTCGCTCATGTTGCGCCCGTCGCGGACATGGGCACGCATCGTGGCGTACATGCTGTCGAGCAGTTGGGTGATGTTCTGGTCCCACGCCTCGCTGGGCTCGGCGTTGGCGAACTGCTCCTCGGCGCCCTTGTAGTCGCCGATCTGCACGAAGGAGGGCTGCACGCCGACCCAGTTGAGCATGTCGGCGAGGAACATCTCCTCCATGTAGACGCCGGGGAACGACACCGCGCCGCCGGTCTGCATCAGCGCCTCGTCGGCGTAGGACGCGAGCATCAGCTGACCGGGGTCGTAGATCTCGGTGAAGACGAAGACGCGTTTGCCTGCGTCGCGGATCTTCTCGATCGCGGCGCCGATCTCTTCAATCTGCGTCGCGCCGAGCGCAGGGCGGTCGAGGCGGATCATCACGGCGTCGAGGTCCTCGCGCTGGGCGAGCTCCTCGAACATGCGCACGGCGTCGAGGAGCGTGGCCTCACGCTCGCCGGTCAGCCAGCCCAGGCCGCTGGGGCGCTCAGAGAAGCCGCCCTCGAGTTCAACCCAGCCGACGGTCGCCCCGTGGGCCGTCGCGCTCGCGGCGAGGGCCGCGCCCGCGCAGAGGGTCGTGGCGAGGAGGGTCCTGGTCTTCGCGAGAATCGACTGCATGCTGCGTTGCTCCTGGCTGCTGCGTCCGCCCCCGGCGGACATTCCCTCTCTGCATCGGCGTTCGAGACGCGCTCCGTCGCGTCTGGTTCCGCGACACGGGTGATCGGTTGCATCGTAGGAGCGCAGAAGACGCCTCAGGCGAAGCCGAGCCTGTCGAGGTCGTCTTCCTCAAGGCCGAAGTGGTGGCCGACCTCGTGGAGCACGGTGATGCGAATCTCCTCGGCGATCCGGTCGTCGGCGTCGGCGCCTCGCCATCCCCCCGCGAGGGCGATGATGCCCTCGCGAAAGATATGGATCTGTGTGGGCAGCACGCCGGAGTGCTCGACCGACTGCTCCGTCATGGCGATGCCGGTGTGCAGGCCGCAGAGATCCTCCGGCGAATCGACGCCCAACTCCCGCATCATCGCGGCGCTGGGGTGATCCTCGACAATCAGCGGCGCCTCGTCGAGCAGGTCGTGCACCGCCGGCGGAAGCGAATCGAGCACCTCTTCGAGGAGGGCGTCGAAGCGGTCGCGCTCGCGCCGGTTCACGCGCCGTCCCCGGGCAGGCGCACGGCGCCGACGAGGTCCGCCACGCCCGACGCCCCCTGACGGCGCACCCACTTCTCGAGGCCACGCGCGACCTTGAGGCCGGCGCGCGGGTCGGCGAAGGACGCGGCCCCGATCTGCACCGCGCTCGCGCCGGCGAGGATCATCTCAGCGGCCTCTTCCCAGTTCGTGACGCCCCCGGCGCCGATGATCGGCGCCCCCCGCTCCTTCGCGACCGCGCGGTACACCAAATGCACGAGCCGAACGACGATCGGATGCACGGCCGGCCCGCTCAGGCCGCCGGTGACGTTCGCGAGGCGCGGCTCGCGCGACTCGATATCGATCGCCATCGCCGGCGTCGTGTTCGCGATCGTCAACCCATCGGCGCCGGCGTCGAGACACGCGGTCGCGAGGGACACGATGTCGACCCCCCGCGCGCCCGTCGTCGCCGGCGGCAGCTTCACGAAGAGCTTCTTCGCGCCGAGCGTCTCGCGCATCACGACGATGAGGTCGCGCAGCGCAACGGGGTCGTCGCCGAACTGCGTACCCGAGTGCACATTCGGGCAGGAGACATTCACTTCGACCGCCGGCATCGCCTCAAGGCGCGCGAACATGCGCGCGACGGCCTGGTACTCCTCGACGGATGCGCCGGCGATCGAGCCGACCACCGGGCAGGGGCAGGCGCCGATGCGCGGCGCGTGCTCGCGCTCGAAACCCGCGGCGCCCACATTCGCGAGGCCGATCGCGTTGAGCATGCCCGCGCGGCACTCGAGGATGCGCCAGGTCGGGTTGCCTTCGCGCGCCTCGCCGGTGATGGACTTCGTGACCACCGCGCCGAGGCGGGCGAGATCCGTCGCCCCGGCCATCTCATCGACATACCCGGCGGTTCCCGCGGCCAGCATGACCGGGTTCCGCAGGCGGAGGCCGGCGAGATCGACTTCGAGCGGGTTGGGCTGCGCCACGCGGGTCCTCGGAGGGGTCGGCGCGAGGATACGCCGCGGGCGCCGGGGCGGGAAGCCCGGCGGGCGAGCGACTAGGCTTCTCCCCTGATCCAGCCCCACCCGACGGAGCCCTCGCTGATGGATATCGAGCGCCGCATCGCCCAGTTCGAGAACATGTGCCAGGCCGACCCGGAGAACGACATGGCGCACTTCAGCCTCGGCGGGGCGTACGCCCAGGCGGGGCGCCACGCCGACGCCGCGGGCTCGTACCTGCGCTGCGTCGAGCTGAACCCGGCGATGAGCAAGGCCTACCAGCTGGCCGCCGAGAGCCTCCTGAAGGCCGGGCAGGCCCAGAAGGCGGCGGAGGTGGCGACGGAGGGGTACGAAGCCGCGGCCGAGCGGGGCGACCTGCTGCCGAAGAAGGCGCTGGGGGAGATCCTCGAGTCCCTCGGCAAACCGCTGCCGAAGGTGGACGAGTCGAACGCCCCCGCGGCGACGCCGGGCGGCTTCGTCTGCCAGCGGACGGGCCGGCCGGGCTCGCAGCTGAACCGCCCGCCCATGAAGGGGCCGGTCGGGCAGTGGATCTACGAGAACATCAGCGCCGAGACCTGGCGCACCTGGATCGGCCAAGGCACGAAGGTCATCAACGAGTTGCGCCTCGACTTCTCGCGCGAGGAGGACCAGGTCACCTACGACCGCCACATGCGCGACTTTCTCGGCATCGATGACAAGGTGCTCGCGGAGATCGGGGCGTCGGAGTAACCGTCGCCCGATCCGGTGTGCCACTGCTCGCCGCCGCTCTGGGCGGCGCAGCCGTGCCGAGGTCTACTTCAGCAACCCGCGCCGGCGGAAGTGGTCGAGCAGCAGCGACTCCACATCCGCATCGCTGGGCGTGCGCAGGTACTGCATCGAGCGGGCGAGGCAGAACTGTTCGAGGCCGGCGCAGAACGACTCGAGGTTCGCCTTGTAGCGCTTCACGAGCGAGGGCGTGATCGTCACCTCGCGCGCGCTGCCGGTCTCGGCGTCGATGAGGCGCAGGTCGCCGGAGAGTCGCGTCGCGCCGCCCTCGGCGTCGGGGTCGATCTCGCCGGGGCTGAGCACCTGCGCGCAGTAGATGTCGAAGCCGCGCCGCGCCGAGAGGGCGCGCAGGCCGTCCTCGTACCCCTCGGGGGCGAGGAAGTCGCTGAGCAGGACGATGGCGCCGCCGCCGGCGGGCTGCTGGGCGGCGCGCTTCATCGCCTCGGTGAAGTCCTCGCGCGGCGCATCGCCGACGCCCGCCCCGTGTCGCGCCTCGCCGACCTCCAGCAGGAAGGCGCCGAGGCGCTGCACGCTCGTGCGCCCGCGGCTCGACTGGAACGCGCGCATCGGTCCGGGGAGACCGAACACACTCGCGCTCACGCGATTCCGGCGCACGAGGCCGAGGTAGCCCAGCGCCATCGCGACGCGGAGCGCGAAGAGCAGCTTGCTGGGATGGCCGGCGTCCATGCTCGCCGAGGCGTCGACGACCAGGTGGAGCGAGAGGTCCTCCTCCTCCTGGAAGAGCTTGATGAAGAGGCGGTCGAGGCGGGCGAAGACATTCCAGTCGATGTGGCGGAGGTCGTCGCCGGCGGTGTAGGTGCGGTAATCGGCGAACTCGACGCTTCGCCCCCGCTTCTTGCTGCGCCGCTCGCCGGGCAGGCGGCCGGGGAAGACCTGGCGGCTGGCGACATCGAGGCGGTCGAGGCGCGCCATCAGGTCGGCGCCGACGAGGTCCTCGACGCTGGTCGGTCGTCTTCCGGCTCCGGGTGACAGCATCCGAACGGGGCCCTCCTTCCGGCCGCCCGTATAGTAGAGGCGTTCATTCACGGCTCATCGCCGGTCCCCCAGCCGGCTCTATTTCGGGAGATCCCATGGCCACGCCCGCCCGACGCATCCGCCCGCTCCGCACGCTGGTCGTGCTCCTCGCGCTCTGTGCGTTCGCGCCCGGCGCGCTGGCGCAGGGGCAGCGCAGCCCCAACGACCTGCGCGTCGAGAATGACCGCCTGAAGGAGCGCATCGAGGATCTCGAGAGCCAGCTCGACGCCGCCCAGAAGCGCATCGACAGCCTCGAGAGCACCGTCGATCGCCTGCGCGAGCAGCTGCGCAACCGCCAGGACGCGCCGTCCGGCGCCCCGAGCGGCGACCAGGGCGACGCCGGGGGCGACCAGCCTCGCGAGCGCGAGATGGCGCCCACGCCCGACGAGCCCTTCGCGTCGCTGCCGTCGATGGTGATGTATCTCCGCGGCGCCTACATGAACGCCTTCCAGAACCACACCATCGGCGACGGGCGCGATCGCGAGGAATACCTGCGCGAGGTCCGCGGCTGGGCGCGCGAAACCGTCCGCGATGCGCGCGGGCAGATCGAGTGGACCATCCGCGTCGTCGATGTCGCCGACCAGCAGGGCAGCCGCACGCAGTTCCTCGTCGAGAACTTCGACACCCAGCGGGGCCTCCCGATCGGCCTGCCCTTCCCGCTGGAGGTCGTCGGACGCAACGCCGTGCGCCTGCGCGACGGCGCCGACGGGCTGTGGACGCTCGAGGGCGTCCTGCAGAGCGATATCGAGGTCGACGAAAACATGCCGACGATCGAGTCCGCCGACGATCCCGCGGCGTACCTCGGCCCGTTCGCGCGCTACACCTACGAGATCGCCGTCCGCTCGCTGCGCGAGGCGAACTGACGCCGGTCGCGGTCAATCTTCGTCGGCGTATTCCCACACGGTGATGGGCAGGCGCTGCACGCCCCACTCGAGCGCGATCTCGTGCGTGGGGTACAGCACATCGAGGCGGTCGCCCTTGATGGCGCCGCCCCGATCGAGCACCGGCACCACACTGCCATGGTCGTAGCCGGGGATGCTCAGCAGGCTGCCGAAGGGCAGCACGCTGGTGTCCGCGGCGACGAGCTTCATGGCGTTGGTCCAGATGCTCTTGTTGCTCGCGGTGACGCCGTCGGCCCAGATGCCGCAGGACTTCGCGTCCGGGCTGTAGGCGGTGACGGTCATCATGATGGTGCGCGCCGGGCGGATGGGCCGGCCGTCGAAGTAGCGGATCTCGGCATCGACGAGCTCGGGCGCATCGACACGCGCGCCATCGACCGGCGCGTCGCTCTCTCCCTCAAGGAGCGACGGCGCCGACTCGATGGCCGCGAAGTCGATCTCGCCCGACTGACCCACCGTGCGCTCCGCGGCGCCGGCGATGGCGGGGATGGGCGACTCGACGGCGCCGCCCGCGAGGCGCGTGAGCGCCGGGGCGCCGGCCATCGAGTGCTTCGCGCTGATCGCGGAGCCGACGGTGACGCCGGCGAGGATCGCGAAGCCGAAGAACTCGGCGATGGCGCGCTTCGGGAGCTTGTGTCGAGCCGTGTCTTGCATTGTCCACCTCGCGGGACGCCAGTCCCCACCGGGCCCGCGTGCCGTCCACCATACCTACCCGCGCCCGGCGTCTGGGCCGGACATTTCTCGAAAGGGCGACGAACCGCCCGCCTGCGCTGCGGATCCCCCCGTTTCGGGAACCTGGGCAAGCCCACGGCGCGCGACACCCCCTTCTCGGACGCGCCGAGAGGCGGCTGAAGGCGGGGATTCGGGAGGACGGCGGGTCGGGCGGGCGTGCCGCCGGTTCGGGGGTCAGCGGGGCGGGTCGGCGCGGGTGTTGTCGCGCGCCGGTGACTGGAGGCTCTTCCGGACGGCTTCCATGAGCGCGCGGCCGGCCTCGGCGACGCGCGGCTGGTCCGAGGCGCTCAATCGCGTCGTGGCTTCGAGGATCTCGGGGAGCGCATCGGGGCGCCAGGCGAGGATCGCGTCCAGGTTGCCGCGCGTGTAGGCGGCGCCGGTCGCCTGCGCGATGGGATCGTCGCTTGTCAGCATGGCGACATAGTCGTCATAGAAGACACCGGAGCCGAGCGTCTTCGCGAGGTTCGTCGCGCTGCTTCTTGCGCCTGTGATCGCACGGTACACCTCCAGCGTGCGCACCCAATCATCGCTGGTATGCCGACCCGTCGCCAACGCCGCCTCCTTGGCTTCCCAGTGGCGACGGGTCGCCTCCAGCGCCAACGGGTTGATCCGTTCGAAGTACTCTTGGAGGATTGGCTCGGCGTGGGCGAGGGGGAGATACGACACGATGCGCAGGAGTGAACCCGCAGGGGGATTCGGATCGCCTGCATGCGGCTCGTTGATCGCCCATTGTGGATCACCGACTCGGTACTCGTCCAGCGTCGTCGGGAGTCGGCGCATCAGACGCTCCCGAAGAATGGGCGCGAACCGCTCGGGCGCCTCTTCAACGAGCGCCATGCGTTCGCGGTACTCACGCCACCATTCCTCGCTTATCTGGGCGGGCGGAATGAAGAGCTCGCTGATAATGCGCTCGGCGTCGGGATCGCTCAGGTCGGGCGGCTCGGCCAGCGCGGCGGGGAGCGTGAGCAGCGCGAGCAGGATGGCGAGGGCGGCGGCGCGCATGGACCGTCTCGGTATTCGCGGTGCGAAGCGGGGCCGTTCCGTTCGTTTCAGTTCGGCCCGCCACCTGCCCACCTAACCGACGCGAACGCGTGGCGGGCCCACGACTCGCCGCCTGGCTGTTCGAAGTGCAGCACGCACGACGCGACGCCGCCGGGTGTCGCGACGGCGCCCTTGAGGAGGCCGACGCCGGCCGCGTCGGCCTCGCGGCTGATGGCGCCGACGGTCAGCGTGTCGCCCTTCTCGCGCTGCAGCACCTCGACGGTGTCGTCGGGTTCGAGCATGGCCAGCAGCGCATCGCGCGTCGGCCTGCCCTTCGAGGCGTTCGGGCCGTGCAGCCGGATGCGCATCGACCGCGGCCCGCAGGCGAACTCGATGGCGCCGCCGGCGTCGGCGAGGGTGAAGTAGCCCGGCAGCGTGACGCGCCATCCGCCGGGCAGCACGTACATGCGGGGCAGGCGCGCGTAGCCGATGCCGCTCGGTCGCGGCGGCTTCGGTGGAGCGCCGGCGGGCGCCTCCACGATTGCGCGCAGCTCCTGGTACTCCGCCTCGGGCATGGGCATGTGCGGTTCGAGCGCGCGGGCGGCTTCCAGCGACGCGAGCGCGACGCGGCAGATGAGCGACTCCCGCTCGTTCGCCGGCGCGCGCCACGGCACATCGGTCCACATGAGCGTGATGGCCAGGTCGCGGTAGAACGGTCCGTCCACGCCGGATTCCCACCACGGGTAGAACTTCGCGGCCCGCTCGAGCAGCGCATCGCCGCGGGCGCGGATGGTCTCGTCGACCCACGCCCACGGCAGCGGCCCCATCGGCGTCAGTACGCCCTTCGCCATCGGCATCGCCGGGCCGAAGCCCAGGTTCATCGCGACGGCAGCGGCATCGTCACCGGCGCGGGCGCGGGCAATCTTGAGCATCGTCTGCATCAGCTGCGCCATCGTGCGCTGCAGCGCGTCGAAGTCGCCGGTCGCGCCGAACTCATCGGCGACGCCGTCCTTCGTCGTCCAGTGCCAGCGCACGCCCACGGCCTGCTCGACAGCGCGGAGCATCTGCACCGCGTACTCGTGCAGACCGGGACCGACGGTGGAGGTCTTGATCGTGGCGCGCACGCGCCCGGGCGCCGGGAACGAGAACTGCAGCGGATCGGCGCCGGGGTGCAGGCCGATTCCCACCCCGCCCTCCATCGGTCCCGCATACATGAACGGGTGCATCAGCTGCGACGGCGCGCTGGTGCGGATCGCCTCGACGATCGCGCCGGCGATCTCCTCTGTCGGCGCCGCCTTGCGCATCAGGCCGCGCTTCGGCATGTCCCCTTCGACGCTGAGTTCGATGCCCATCGCATCCTCCGCAAAGCGGCCGCGCACGCAGCGCGACTCGGACCGCGGTGATGCTACATGCTTTTTGTCACACAGATTTGTGTGATTGCGAAGATTCGCTGAGCGACGAACCCCCTACCCCGCCCGCTCCAGCATCGTCGCCGCTTCGAACTCGCGGATGTCCTCGTCCTTCACGACCCCCGCTTCGCGGTTCACGGCGTTGGCGGTGGCGATGGCGAGGCCTCGCTTCAGCGCGGCGGACCAGTCGCCGCTGGTGCTCCATTCGTGGAGCAGGCCGGCGAGCAGCGCGTCGCCGCAGCCGACGGTGCTGACGATGCGTCCGGGGTGAACGCTGACGCGCCCGACGAAGGCGGTGTCGGGGCCGTAGAAGATGGCGCCGTCGGCGCCGCGGGTGGCGACGACATAGGTGACGGGCCCGCCCTCGAAGGCCGAGAGCGCGCGGGCGGCGATGCGGACCTCGTCTTCGGTCTCCGTCGGCTTGCCGGTGAGGACGGCGAGCTCCTGCGCGTTGACCTTCACCATCCACAGCGGCTGGCCCTTGAGGGCCTTGAGGGCGTCGCCGCTGGAGTCGACGATGACCTGCGCCCCCTGCTCGCGTGCGCGGCTGAGCATGCTGGCGAAGGCGCCGGGTTCGAGGCCGGGGGGCAGCGAGCCGCAGAAGGCCATGACGACGCCCCGGCGTGCGAGCATGCCGACCTTGCTCATCATGCGGCCGACATCGTCGGGCTGCACGGTGAAGCCCTCGGCGCGGATGTGCGTCTCGGTGTCGTCGATGGGATCGACGATGGTGGTGTTGTCGCGCGTGCGGGCGCGGACGATGAGGAACTGGCAAACGGTGTGCCCCTCACCGACGCGCTCGAGGTGCTCCTCGAACATCGCCAGCTCGTTGCGCCCGACGAAGCCGGTGGCGACGGAGCGCGCGCCCAGCTGGCTGAGCACGCGCGAGACGATGACGCCCTTGCCGGCCGGGTAGTGGGCGACCTGGCGCGCGGTCACATGCTTGCCGACCGCGAAGCGCGGGGCCTCCAGCACGCGGTCCACCGCGGGGTTGAGCGTGACGGTGACGATGCGGGGCGATGCCATCGCGGGTCACGATACCGCGCGCGAGCCGCTACCATCGCCGCTCCACCGCACGACCCCCGCACCTCGGACTCGCCGCTTGGACCAGGCCACCTTTCACATCGTCGCCGAACTGGCCATCGGGCTCGGCGCCGGGCTGCTGGGCGGGCTGCTGGGGATCGGCGGCAGCGTCATCATGATCCCGGCGCTGGCGATTCTGCTGGGGTCGAGGGATCCGAACACGCAGCACCTCTACCAGGCCGCGGCGATGGCGGTGAACCTCGCGGTGAGCGTGCCCGCGGCGATCCGGCACCATCGCGAGGGCGCGCTCGTGCCGCGGCTCTTGCTGTCCATCGCGCCGGTGGCGCTCGTCTGCATCGTCGGCGGCGTGCTGCTCAGCAACCAGATCGACGGGCGCAGCCTGCGCCTGCTCTTCGCGGCGTTCCTGTGCTATGTCGCGATCGTGACGATCATCAAGATGTACCGGCGCACACCGGACCACGAACTGAGCGAAGCGAAGATCACGCCGCTGCGCGCCGGGGGCGTTGGCGCAGTGCTCGGGGGCGCGGCCGGACTCTTGGGCATCGGCGGCGGCATCCTCGCCATCCCGCTGGCGCAGGGGTTATGCAAAGTTCCCCTGAAGAACGCCATCGCGGTCTCGAGCGCGACGATGAGCATCACCGCCGGCGTCGGCGCCACGCTGAAGATCGCGACGGTGGACCAGTGGGGCTTTGAGCCGTGGGACGCGATCCGGCTGTCGCTGACGATGGCGCCGACGGCGGTGATCGGCGGGTGGTTCGGGGCGAAGCTGACGCACCGGCTGCCCCTGGGCATCGTGCGCGTGGTGCTGATCGCGCTGCTGCTCGTCAGCGCGTGGCGGATGGCGGCGCCGCCGTCGCGCGCGGGCCACGCGGCGCCCGCGCCGACGTCCGAATAACAGCTGGCGCGTTGCGCCGCGGCATCGCGCCTCCCCGGGGGACCACGCAATCGCTGTGGCGAGAACGCAACATCGCGCTTGAGCGGGGGCGTGCGTGGGCCGATCGGTGTGGCGTGGACGAATCACGCCAGAATCCGGATTGGGGCGACCGCAACCCCGACCGGCGCGATCGCGCCGTCCGGCGCGAACGTGTGCGCGACGGACGCCTGCCGGCGCGCGCGCCGGGCGCATCGTCGGATGCCAGCAACGAGGTGACGATCAACCTCGCCACCCTCGCCCACGAACTGAACAACATGCTCGACGGCGCAATGCGCTACCTGTCGCTCGCGCGGCGCGGGCTGACGGCGGCCTCCGCCGAGAACACCAGCGCGGCCGATACGGTGCGTCAGCTGCAAGCGGCCACGGACGGCCTGTCGCGCATGGCGGTGCTGATCGAGCGATCGATGCGTCCGCAGTCGCGCCGAAGCGGAGCGTACTTCGACCCGGCCGAGCCGCTGGTCGAGGCGCTCCTGCATGCGGCCGACGCGATGCGCCCACTCGCAGATGACCGGGGGATCCGGATTAATGTGGACTGCTCGCCGCGCCTGGTGCTGACGCCGGCGGGGCCGGTGTACACGATCCTCGTCAACGCGATCCGAAACAGCATCGACGCGATCGGTCGCGACGGCGTGATCGAGGTAATCGCCGAGCTGCGTACGGTCGGCGAAGGATCACCCGAGATCTGCCTGGATGTCCTCGACGACGGCCCCGGCCCGCGACGGGGGAAGGAGCGGAAGGTCTTCGAGTTCGGCTACACGACCGCGCCCGCCGGCGACGGCGTGGGGCTGGCGCTGTGCAAGGACATCGTGGACGGCCTCGGCGGCGCGATCACGCTCGCGCGGCGCGACGAGGACCGCCCCACCTGGAGCGAGCGCCGCCCGGGCGCGCACCTGTCGATCCGCTACCCGGCGCCCGTGCACGCGCCATGACCAGCACGACAAACCAGCCCGACGATTCGCGTCCGCGCATCCTGATCGTGGACGACGACCCGATCGTCGCCGAGTCGATCGCGGAGATGCTCCGCGCCGACGGCGCGAGCGCCGCGACCTGCGCGACGGGCGAGGAGGCGCTCGAGGCGATCGAGGAGGCCGACCGTAAGGCGAACTCCGGTCGCGCCCGGCCCTTCGGGCTCGTCATCACCGATGTCGCGATGCCCGGCATGGGCGGGCTCGAACTGCTCAAGCAGATCCGCAAGCGCTTCCCGGCGATGGTGGTGCTGGTCGTCACGGGGTACGCAACGATCGAGAACGCCGTGGAGGCGGTGAAGCAGGGCGCGTCGGACTACCTGACGAAGCCGCTGGTCGATGACGAGCTGCGCATCGCCGTCGAGAAGGCGTCGCGCCAGCAGGCGCTGGTCGCCGAGAACATGACGCTGCGCAGCCAACTCGACGGCCGCTACGGGCTGGACGCGATCGTCGGCGCCGACCACCGCATGCTGCGCGTCTACGACCTCGTCGAGGCCGTCGCGCCGACGAAGACCACCGTGCTGATGACCGGGGAGAGCGGAGCCGGCAAGAGCCTGATCGCCCGCGCCATCCACCAGCGGTCGGACCGCGCGACAAAGCCCTTCGTCGAACTCGCCTGCGGCTCGATCCCCGAGACGATTCTCGAATCCGAACTCTTCGGCCATGTGAAGGGCGCCTTCACGGGGGCGGAG
>JBICHM010000178.1:0-7087 GCA_043101835.1 Phycisphaerales bacterium
TCTCGGCGATGATGTCGTCGATTTCGCGCGTCGTCCCTTCCTTGAAGGCGTACTCGGTGTCGCAGTACGCGCACCGAAGGTGGCACCCGGCGAGGCGCACGAAGACGCACGGGCGGCCCATCCGCGTGGACTCGCCCTGAATCGAATAGAAGACCTCGTTGATGCGCAGCGTGCCGGACATCGAGGGCGATTCTACGCCCTGCGCCGGCCCGGACTCATTCGTCGGCGCCGCCCATGCTCGCGAGCATCCGCTGCGCCGGCTCGCTGCCCAGTCGGGCGGCCCGCTCGGCGTAGACGGTGGCGGCGTCCTCGATGCCCGCGCGCTGGTGCCACAGCGCCGCTTCATACGCCGTCTCGGCGTCGTTGGGGCGTCGCTCGACGGCGCGGCCGTACAGGTCCGCCGCGGCTTCCGGCCGGCGCAGCAGCCCGTAGCACAGCGCCGCCTCGTTCAGCAGCGCCGGATCGGCGACGACCTCGTCCTCCCCGAGCGCCAGCAGCAGGCGGAGGGCCTGCTCCGGGTTGTTCTCGCGTCGCTCGATGCGCGCCTCGAGCAGGCGGTACACGACGCTCGCCGGCGCCAGTTCGCGCGCCTGCTCGATGTGCTGGCGCGCGATGGAGGTGTTGTTCTCATCCAGGCTGATCGCCGCGAGCGTTGCCCACGCCTCGTGCAGGGCCGGGTCGAGCTGCACGGCGCGGAGCAGGCTCGCCTTCGCGGCGTCGGTCTCGTTCAGCTTCCGCTGGATCTGCGCCAGGTACACCGCGTGCTTCGGGTTGCGCGGATCCAGCGACTGCGCCATCGCATAGTGCTCGAGCGACTGCTGGGGCTTGCCCGCCGCGTTCGCCACCGTCCCGGCGAAGAACCGCAGCTCCGCGGAATCGGGCCCGATGAAGACCGCCTTCTCGAGCTGGTCGTACGCCTCGGTCGTCTTGCCCTCGGCCAGCAGGCTCTCGGCGTAGAGCGTCCGCAGTTCCTGGTCCTCCGGCGCCTTGGCGACCGTCGCCCCCAGCAGCACGGAGGCCTTCACGGCCTCGTCCTGATCGAGCAGCTTGCGGGCCCCCTCGAGAGCGCGCCGGACCTCATCGGCCGTGGCCTGCGCTGCCGGCGACGCGTCAGCGGGGGCCGGCGCGGGCGAGGCGCTCAGGGCGCTGATCAGCAACGCCACGACGGCGACCACGGCGAACACGCCCAGCGCCGCTCCGAGGAGCACGCGCCGACGCTTCCGGACGGTTTCTGTTTGCTCGAGCATCATCGATGAGGATATCGGTCCGGTACACTGATCGCCTTATGACGACGACCGAGAAAACGCAGCACGCGGGGGCCGCCGAGCCCCTCGCCAAGGCTTACCGCCCTGAGGAGGCCGAGCCGCGGGTCCGCGCCCGCTGGGCCCAATCCAAGGCCTTCCACGCCGACCCCGAGGCCGTCACGGCGGGGGGGAAGCGCCCCTATTCGATCGTCATCCCGCCCCCGAATGTCACGGGCGCCCTGCACCTCGGCCACGCGCTGAACAACACGCTGCAGGACATCCTCATCCGCTCGCGGCGCATGCAGGGCTTCGAGGCCCTGTGGATGCCCGGCGCCGACCACGCCGGCATCGCCACGCAGACCGTCGTCGAAAAGCGCATCCTCGCCCCGCAGGGCAGGAAGCGCACCGACTACGCGCGCGATGAGTTCATCGCCCTCGTCCAGGAGTGGAAGGACGAGTACGAGGAGCGCATCAAGGGCCAGTTGCTCGCGATGGGCTGCTCCTGCGACTTCGACCGCTGGCGCTTCACCATGGACGAGGTGTGCGCCGCCGCCGTGCGCGAGGCGTTCTTCCGCCTCTTCAAGGCAGGCCTCATCTACCGCGGCAAGCGCCTTGTCAACTGGGACCCCGTCACCCAGACCGCGCTTGCCGACGACGAGGTCGAGATGGAGGAGGTCGAAGGCAATTTCTACTACCTCCGCTACCCGCTCGTGCATGAAGCCGCGCCGGGCAACCACGACCCCGTCACCTGGGGTGAACTCGCGACGCGCAACTACCCCGGCGCCGAGCGGCACCCGGAAGACCAGCAGGCCTGGATCACCGTCGCGACGACGCGCCCCGAGACCTACCTCGGTGACACCGCCGTCGCCGTGAACCCGCGCGACCCGCGCGCCAAGCCGCTCAAGGGCTTCAAGTGCGAACTGCCATTGGTGGGGCGCATCATCCCGATCCTCGAAGACGACTATGTCGTCCTGCCCGATCCGAACTCGAGCGACAACAAGGCGAAGTTCGCGACCGGCTTCCTGAAGGTGACGCCCGCGCACGATCCCAACGACTGGGAGCTCGGGCGCAGGCACGATCTGCCGGTCATCAATGTGATGGCGCCCGACGCCTCCATCAGCGACCAGCACGGCTGGGAGGATGTCGGCGATGCGCACCTGTTCGTCGGGAAGAGCCGCGAGGATGCGCGCAAACTGGTGGTCGAGGAGTTCCGCGCCCGCAGCGTCGCCGAGGGGGGCGAGAGCCTGCTGGAGGACATCAAGTCCCATGTGCACAGTGTCGGGCACTCGTACCGCTCGCACGCCGCGATCGAGCCGTACCTGAGCGACCAGTGGTATGTGCGCGTCAGCGACGACCGCCTCGTCGGCGCCGCGCAGCGCGCGCTGCCGAAGCGGGACCGCTCGACGAGCACCTACCCGCCGAATCCGAAGACGCCCGGCGACGGCGAGCTCCGCATCGTGCCCGACCGCTACGCGAAGATGTACGAGGCATGGCACGACAACCTGCGCGACTGGTGCATCAGCCGCCAGCTGTGGTGGGGGCACCGGATACCGGTGTGGAGCAGCGTCGAACGCGCGATCGATCGGCTCGATCCCGACACGTTCGCGGCCTTCGCCGAGCAGCTCATGGGCTATGCGCGCGACGGGCGCCTCGCGATCCAGCACCGTGGCGAGATCGTGCCGCTGGCCTCGTTCGAGCGCGAGGACGAATCGCTCGCTGCCGGCTTCTTCTGTGTATGCGACCCCGAGGGGCGCGACGCCGAGGTGGTCGCGTTCCTCGAACGCCACGGGTACGAGCGCGACCCCGATGTCCTCGACACCTGGTTCTCGAGCGCGCTCTGGCCCCTCTCGACCATGGGCTGGCCCGAGCCGGCCGGCGACACCGGCGGCCTGCTCGAGGCCTTCAACCCGACGAGCGTGCTCTCGACGGCGCGTGAGATCCTCACGCTCTGGGTCTCGCGCATGGTGATGTTCAACCGCTTCTTCACCGAGGACGACGCCGACCCCGCGCGGCGCGGGCGCCTGCCCTTCGGCGATGTCTACATCCACGCCGTCGTGCAGGACGGCGAGGGCAAGCGCATGAGCAAGTCCGCCGGCAACGGCGTCGATCCGCTCGACATCATCGAGACCCACGGCGCCGACGCCATGCGCTACACCCTCTGCCAGATGACCACGCAGACGCAGGATGTGCGCATGCCCGTCGAGCGCGACGAGGCCACCGGACGCAACACCAGCCCGAAGTTCGACCTCGGCAAGCGCTTCTGCAACAAGCTCTGGAACGCCTCGCGCTTCACCATGATGATGCTCGCCGAGAGCGAAGCGGGCGCCGCCGACCGCGGCCTCGCCATGATCGACCGCTGGATGCTCAGCCGCCTCGCCGACGCCACCGCCACCATCAACCGCGCGCTCGAGACCTACCAGTTCAGCGCCTACGCCGACGCCGTCTACGACCTCCTTTGGCGCGATTTCTGCGACTGGTACCTCGAAGGCGTCAAGCCGACCGTCAAGGGCAACACCGCGCAGCAGCGCGTGCTCCGCGCGAGCCTCGACGCCATCCTGCGCCTGCTCCACCCGGTGTGCCCCTTCGTCACCGAGTCGATCTACGAGGCGCTCGCGACCGGCCCCGAGGTCGGCGCTGTGGAGGGCCTTGCCCTCGGCGCCATCGACCACCCCAGCGGTCTGCTCTGCCGCGCGCCGTGGCCGGAGGTGGATGCCTCCCTCCGTGACGAGGCGCTCGAAGCGGAGTTCGAGCGTCTGCGTTCGCTGATCACGCAGATCCGCGATGTGCGCGCCCAGCAGGGCGTGGCGCCGCGCATGCGCATCACGCTGCACGCGCCGAAGTCACTCGTCGCGCGCATCGGCGCCGCGGGCGGCCTCGTCGAGACGATGGCCGGCCTCGAAGCCGTTAGCAACGACGAGCCCGAAGGTCTGAGCACACCCTTTCCGTTCGAGGGCGCCGAGCTGCGCCTGAGCGGCATCGCGGGCGAAGCCGGCGGCGAGGGCGAGAAGCAGCGACTCGCCAAGCAGATCGAGGAGCTTACGCAGTCGCTCAGCGTGCTCGACAAGCGCCTCGCCAACCCCGGCTACACCGAGAAGGCGCCAGCGCATCTCGTCCAGCAGCCGCGCGACCAGCGCGACGGACGTGCGAAGGAGCTCGAGACGGCCAAGGCCGCGCTCGGGCGCCTGGGCTGACGCGCATGACGGTCTTGGGCCGAACGGTTCTTGCGCTTGCAGTGGCTCTCATCGCTGGGTGCGCGGCGCCCGCGCCCCGCGCAGAGGCGCCCCTCGACGGGGCGTCCGCCGATCCGGGCGCGGGCGCGGTGCTCGATGTCGAGGCGTGGACCTTCGGCGCCGCCGAGGGACAAATCATCCGGACGCGCCACTACCGGCTCTACACCACTGAGCGCGACCCCGTGCTGCTGTCGCGCATGCCCGGCTTCCTCGAGGCGGCGCTGGCGCACTATCGCGGCGCGATCGTCGCGCTGCCCGCGCCGCCGATCCGCCTCGACACCTACCTCATGGACAACCGAGCGCAGTGGCGCGTACTCTCGCGCCGGCTGTCGCCCGAACTGGCCGAGCAGTACGACAACATCCCGCGAGGCGGCTATGCCTCCGGGGGTGTCGGCGTCTTCTACGACCTCGGCGTCTACGACACCATGGCGATCGCCGCCCACGAGGGCTGGCACCAGTACATGCAGCGCACCTTTCGGGAGCCGCTGCCCGTCTGGCTCGACGAGGGCCTCGCCTCCTACATGGAGGGCCACCGCTGGGCGGGGGGAACGCCGGTCTTTCTCGCGTGGGCGAATGTCGAACGATTCGACCGCCTGCGCGCCGATGTGAGCGCGGGGGTCACCGTGCCGCTCGACCGATTGCTCGACATGCGCCCCGCCGATGAGCTCGGCTCCACCACGGGCTCGGCGCTCACCTACTACGCACAGGTGTGGGCGCTCGTGCACTTCCTGCGCGAGGGCGAGGGCGGACGCTATCGCGACGGGCTGCGCGACCTCGTCGCCGACGCCGCGGAGGGGCGACTCTCACGCCGCCTGCTCCTGCGACTCGGCTCCGAAGGCGCCGACCGTCGTTCGATGCGCATCGGCCCATCCGTCTTCCATGCCTATTTCGGGGACGATCTCGACGCGATCGGGCGCGAGTACGACGCGTTCCTGCGCGAGATCGTCGTCCCCGGCGCGCGTGATGCGATCGTCACCGGTCGGTCGCCCCTCGCCATGGGGGAGGCGCCGTGAGCGCGCGCCGTGGCCTGCAACTCCCGGAGCCGATCGACCTGCCCGGCGAGCGCCTGGGGCTGCTCTCAGATTCCCACGAAGATGCGCTCGAGACGCAACTCGCGGTGCGGGCCCTGTGCACGCGCGGAGCCGACGTGCTGCTGCACCTTGGCGATGTGTGCGCTCGCGAGGTCATCGACGAACTCGCCGGCGCCCATCGCGACGGCGAGCGCATCCCGGCGCGCCTCGTCTTCGGGAACATGGACTTCGACACCGACGATGACGCCCGCTACGCCGCGCACCTGGGCGTCGCCTGCGACCACCCGATCGGCGTCTACCGAATGGCCGGCACACGCCTCGTTGCACACCACGGGCACTTCGCCGGCGTCGAGGAGGGGGCGATCGAGTCGGGGTCCGACTACTACCTCCACGGCCACACGCACCGGCTTCGCGACGAGCGGGTCGGGGCCACCCGGGTGATCAATCCCGGGGCCCTCCACCGGGCGAAGCGCCACACCTGCGCCCTGCTGACTCCGGCGACCGGCGCCCTCGAGATCATCGACCTCCGGGCCGGGGACTGACCGGACCGGTCCCCTATACTCTCCCGTCGCGCGGCGGCCGTTTTCGGACGCCGTCGCGCTTCCCGCCTCGACCGATCGAGTCGCGCCCGAGATCCCCACCCGGGTCTCCGGAGGTCCCCGTGATCACCCCCCCCGGACAACGCGCCGCCGAGGAGCAGGCCTGGCCCATCCGCCACGCACGCCCTGAGGATCGCGACCGGGTGCTGGAACTCTTCCAGATCAGCCAATCCGACGGCATGGCGGACGCCAACGACGCCGCGGACGACCTGCGCGACATGGCGGCTGCCTACCTCGATGCGGAAAGCGGAAGCCGCTTCTGGGTGGTGGAGGACGACGCCGGACGCCTCGTCGGCATGGTGGGGGTGCGCCGTCACAGCGAGAGCCAGGCAGCGGTGCGCCGGCTCCACGTGCATCCCGAACGCCGTATGCAGGGCATCGGCTCGCTCCTCGTCCGCGAGGCGCTGCGATTCTGCCACGATCAGGGCTACGTGAAGATCGTCCTCGAGACCAAGGAAGATCAGACCGCGGCGATCGCGCTCTTCACACGGTTCGGCTTCCGCCTGAACCGCGCGAAGGACATCGCCGGTGTGAAGAAGCTCGAGTTCTACATCGATCTGTACTACAAGCCCGATGTGACCGGCCCGAACATGAGCTGACAATCGGGTGTCGGCGCCCGTGCACGCCGTGGCGGCGGCAAAGGTCCGAAACGGTTATCGCACCACCCGCGCAAGTGCTTGTGTTGCAGGCTTCTACCTTGCGTTTTCTGCGGGGCGTCCGTATCTTGACGCGCGGGGAGAAATACTCGGCGAAACAGGCCGCTTCTCTCCCGAAATTTGGGCAGAAACCCTGAGCGGGCTTGATCCCGCAGCGATCAGCCTGCGAATAATGCAGCGCAGCAGCGGTCCCCGACGCGTCAGCGACGCCGGTTTGGCCGCACCCAACCCAGGCTTCCCTCTTACCTCAACGCCCCAGGCTCGCGGAAACGTGGGTCTGGGGTTGTTTTTCGCGCCGACTCAGCCGATGCGGCGCGAACGCAGGGC
>JBICHM010000179.1:0-3296 GCA_043101835.1 Phycisphaerales bacterium
GTGCTCTTCCGATCTCGGCTGCAAGAGCCGCGTGAACCTCGTCATGGGTTCGCCCTACGAGTCGGACCTGCTCTACCACGCAGACTTCCTGAAGCGCCAGGAGGAGCACGAGCAGTTCGAGTACTTCACGGCGATCAGCCGCGAACGCGACGCGAGCGGACGCACGATGTACGCGCAGGATCGCCTGGAGGCCGAGCGGGAGCGCATGCTTCCGCTGCTGGCCAGCGAGCGCACGCTCATCTACATCTGCGGCATCGCGGGCATGGAGCTGGGCGTCTTCCAGACGCTCGCGCGCCTGCTCCCCGCCCAGGAACTCGCCCAGTACCTGCAGGTCGAGCCCGAGGCGATGGCCGACATCCGCGCGTGGTCGCGCCGGATGATCCATCGCGAGGTGAAGCCGACCCGGCGCGTGTTCCTCGAGGTCTACTGAATCGCTGCGCGGGCGGGGCCGGTCAGTCGATCGGCAGTCCCTTGCCCGTCCAGAGGCGCTTGAGGCGCTCGAGCGGCACGGGCTCCATCACGATGCCGGTGGGCATGACGCGCCGGACGATGCGTCCCTGCTCGTCGAGCACCGTCACCTCGGTCGGCGCGTCGGCGTGGGGCTTGGTGAGCAGCGACCAGCCCTGGCCGCCGTCGAGGGGCGTCAGCTCGTCGGTGCGCATCGTCAGTTCGCTCGTCGCGCTGTTGTAGCGGTAGACGTTGAAGACCGACGGGGCGCCGAAGCGCACAAGGATCCGCGGCATCAGGTAGGTCTCGACCTGCGAGGCATACCCCTCCGGCGGGCGCTTCCACTGCCCGAGCGTGGCGGGCTGGCCCGGCTGATCGACGGTCACCTTGATGTCGTCGCCGAGGCGCACGCCGGTTTCGGTGAAGTTCTGTTCGCGTCGCTTCGAATCGCGCACGCGCATCCGCACCGTCCAGGCCTCCTCCTCGCGATCGAGCGAGAGAAAGAAGACCGAGCGACTGTCGATGACGCGGTCGGCGTCGAGAAAGCGCCCGTCGATCCGTACGACGTAGCCGTGCTGGCGATCTGCGGCGGTCCAGCGCCCGGGCGCCTTCTGCGGGTCGAGTTCCCCGCGCTGCCCTTCGCTGAGCACGACGCGCTGGTAGGCGACTTCCTCGGCGTCGCCGTCGGCGCCGCCGGCGGCGGGGCGGTACAGGCGGAAGTAGCGAGGCTCGCTGTCGAGCATCGAGGCGAAGTCCTCTCGATTGAGGCCCTCGAGCAGTCGATCGGCGGCGATGACGCCGGCGGCGCGTTCCTGCGCCGCCTCGCCGGGGTCGCGGATCTCCGTGGCGCCGACGATCGCTTCGTATACCGGGCGCGCGTCTTCGTACTCGGCCTCTGCGCAGGTGAGTTCAAAGAGCAGGAAGTTGCCCGGCGAGAGGCGGATCACCGTGTAGCCGGAGATGACCTGTGTGCCGTCGGGGCGCTCGAGCGCGACATAGCAGCGGCTGGCGGGCAGGTCGGCGAGGTTGAGCGTCTCGGTGCGATCCAGCAGCGCGCCCTTCGCGCCGGCGATGTCGACGTTCCAGTCCTTCAGCGAGTTTCGGACATCGCCGGGGTTCAGGAGGCCTTCGACGAGGCTCTCGACGACGCCGGCGGGGGTGAGGCCGGTGTCGCGGCTGGCGCTCGTGAAGCCCCGGAGCATCCAGTTGCGGTTGGGCGCGACGATCTGAAAGGTGCTCTCGCCGCCGAGCAGGTTGGTGGTGTCGATCTGCGAGCCGACGGGCAGCCACATGGTCAGGCCGAGGCTGGGCACCCGGAATGGGGTGTCGGCAAAGTCCACGGCTCCGGCGCCCGGGGGCGTGGGGGCCTGTCCCCGGCTCTGGCCCTGGCCCTGGGCGATGGCGCCCGGAGCGGCGAGGGAGGCAGCGGCGAGGAGGGCGAGAGCGCAGTGGGTGTGTCGCATGGCGGATGGTACCTCTCGGCGCCGGCGGGCGGCGCATCGGCGTGGCGCGCCGGGAAGATTCGGGCCGTCGCGCTGATCGACTCGTGCGCGGATGGGCCTTGAGCGGTTGCGTTGCGGGCGTGACTTGGGGAAAAGTGCGCACTCAGCGGACCCGGGTCGCTTGACACTCCGGCTGGGGTCCGTACATGTTCCGGTTCGCCTCCGGTGGGAGTGAGGCGGATGGTGTCTCCGGGCCGTCCTCGGGCCGGATCACAGCCAAGTACGGAACGCGTCGCCGGCAGGGGGGCCGACTCGAAGGGCCCCGGTGGTGGCGTCGCCGGAGTAGGGATCGCCGCCAGGGTGGCAGCGGAGCAGTGTTGGAATCGGGCCATGTGCCCGCGTGAGACGGACGATCTATGAGCGGCGGAAGAATCCGAATCCGGATGGAGGCCTACGACCACCAGGCCCTCGACTCCTCTGCGAAGGAGATCGTCGAGCACGCCAAGCGCACCAACGCGAAGGTCGCCGGCCCGGTGCCGCTGCCGACGCGCGTCGAGCGCTACACGGTGCTGCGCGGCCCGCATATCGACAAGAAGTCTCGTGAGCAGTTCGAGATCCGCACCCACAAGCGGATCATCGACATCATCGAGCCCAACGCCCGCACGGTCGAGGCCCTCAACCGCCTCGTCGTGCCCGCCGGCGTGTTTGTGAAGATCAAGGCCTGACAGGCGCAGGGACGCAGGCCGACGAGCCTGGTAAGGACGAACGAGCGATGGGGCTGACACTCCTCGGCAAGAAGATCGGCATGACCCGCGTCTCCGACGACGCCGGGACCAGTGTGCCCGTGACCGTGATCGAGGCCGGCCCGTGCGTCGTCACGCAGGTCCGCACGCCGGATCGCGACGGCTACAGCGCCGTGCAGATCGGCTTCGGCGAGATGAAGGCGCGCAACAGCACCCGCCCGATGATCGGCCACGACGCCAAGGCCGGCGTCGCCCCGCAGCGCATGCATCGCGAGTTCCGCGTGGACGAGGCCGACCTGGCCAACTACGAGGTCGGCCAGACCATCACCGTCAAGGATCTCGAGGCCCTCGCGTTCGTCGATGTCGTCGGGCGCAGCAAGGGCAAGGGCTTCCAGGGCGTCATGAAGCGTCACAACTTCGCCGGCATGGAGGCGAGCCACGGCGTCGAGCGCAAGCACCGCTCCGCCGGTTCGATCGCCGGCCACGCCACCAACCGAGGCACCGGTCCCAAGCCCAAGAAGGGCAAGCGGATGGCCGGCCACATGGGCGACGAGCGCGTCACCGTGCGGAGCCTCAACATCGTTCGCATCATTCCCGAGGACAACCTCGTGCTCGTGAAGGGCCCCGTGCCCGGACCGAACACCGGGTTCGTCGAACTCCGGAC
>JBICHM010000180.1:0-2554 GCA_043101835.1 Phycisphaerales bacterium
GACCAGCAGGAAGCGATCGTCGCCGAGGTGGCCGGCAAAGTCGCTCTGCCCCTCGCCGTCGGCGCACGCCACGATTCCCGCAAGAATGCGCAGGATCAGGTCGCCCAGTTCGAACCCGAATCGCTCGTTGTACGCATGGAATCCGCGGATATCGATGAAGAGCGCATCGGCCGGCTCGCGCTGATTCGCGATCGTCGTCAGGCGTCGGTCGCACTGCACGCGCCCGGGCAGCCCGGAGAGCTGCGTGTAGTTGCCCTCCTGGTCGGCGACAAGGCGCGATGCCTCGCGCAGCAGCGCGTTCGCCGACACCTCGCCGACGATCTCGCCGCCCTCTTCGATCAGGATCGGCGTATGGGCGAGCCCGGGGCGCCGGCTCGCCAGGAGCAGCAACGACTCACTGATCAGCGTCGTCGCCGGCGCCGTGGTCGCGTCATCCGTGGCATACACCGAGAGCGGCGCTGCATCGGCGTGGTCCAGCGCGCAGCGGCGCAGCCGGTCGAGGGGGGCCCACCCGACGAAGACGCCCTCGCGCATCGCCGCGACGCCGCTGGCGTCGGGCTTCTGCTCGACTCTGCGCAGAACGTCGCGCACCGTGTCGGTCGCCGAGGCGCTCACGCACTCGGTCATGACGCTCGCCAGGAACGACAGGTTCGGGCGACGGTTCCGCTGTTCCGCCTGCGACCGGCGCTCACTGATCCACCCCGCGAGCGGGCCCGGCACGCCGCTCAGGGAATCGCCCGGCCGGCTTATCAGGTACCCCTGCGCGTGCGGCACGCCGAGGTCCAGCAGCGCGCCGAGCTGCTCAAGCGTCTCCACGCCCTCGGCGACGAGGCGCACGCCGCTGACGCGCGCAAACCGCAGCAGCACGTCGAGCAGATTCTGCTTGTAGGGGTCGCGCTCCACATCGGCGGTCAGTTCGCGGTCGAGTTTCAGCCAGTGGGGGCGAAGCTCCATGATCCGCTGCAGGCCGCTCACGCCCGCGCCGAGGTCGTCGATCGCAATCTGCATCCCCGCCGCGCGCAGCGTGCGAATCTGCGACGCCAGCCCCGCCGTGTGCTGCGTCTCGGCGCGCTCGGTGATCTCGAGCACGATCCGGCCCGGCTGGATGCGACCGGTCTCTTCGATCAACGCGAGGAAGGTCTCCGCGAAGCGCGGGTCGGCGGCGACCTCCGGATTGCAGTTCATGAACAGCAGCACGCCGCTCGGCCACTCGGGGAGGCGCTCGAGGCACGCGCGACGCGTGACCATTTCGAGCTCCCACATGCGCCCGTGGCGCATCGCCTCGTCGAACAGCTCACCGGCGTGCGCGAAGCCCGTGTCCTTGTCGACACGCGTGAGCGCTTCATACCCGACGACGGTGTTCGTGCCGAGGTCGACGATCGGCTGGAACACGCCGCGCACCAGCCGGCCTTCGATGAGCCGGTCGAGCGCCGCGCGAACACGCTCCGGCGCGCGTCCCTGCGGATGCTCGGTTGGCGGCTCCATCTCGGACATGGCGGCTCCCGGCGATGCGTCGGAAAAGACCCGACGACCTGGAGCATCCATCGACCGCTTCTGACAACAACTGTCGCTTGTGCCCGGATTTCCCCCGGGTTCCGCGCACAACGGTTCGCCGCGTGCGCGTTCCCGGACCCCCGCCTCAGTCGAAGCGGAAGACGCCCTTCCGCCATGCGTACAGGTACGCGACGACAGTCGTGAAGAGGAAGAATAGCACGCGTCCGAGAAACAGCGCGCCCTCCGGCGAACGCGGATCAATCTGCGCGTACGTCGTCGCCCACGGGTAGAGGAAGATCACCTCCACATCGAAGACCAGGAAGATCATCGCGAGGATGTAGAAGCGAACGTTGAACCGCTTCCGCGCCGTCGCGATCGGCTCCATACCCGACTCGTAGGCCGTCCCCTTCACCTTGCCGTGGCGCTTTGGGCCCAGCACCGCCGACGCCACGAGGTTCACCACCGCGAAGCCGATCGCCATCGTGATCAGCAGCAGGATGGGCAGGTACGAACTGACCTGGTCGGCGCCGAGCGTCGTCACGATCCGAATCCTCCGGGCAGGGGGCTCGCACTGGCGTGCGGGGGCCGCAAGTCTACACGCCGCGACGCCCCGTGTGCGGCCTCGCGCGGAGCCGACGCCCGCGCGCGATAGACTGTGCCGGCCCGCGGCGATCCGCCCGCCGGGCATGCAGGGTGTAGCTCAGCTTGGTAGAGCGCCGCGTTTGGGTCGCGGAGGCCGCTGGTTCGAATCCAGTCACCCTGATTCCCGCCCGCCGGGCTCCGCCCGCGACAGCCCGCGCCGCCGCGGCGGTATCATCGCCCGATGGCACGACGCGGCGCAAAGACCCCCGACACACTCAATGTCCTGCTCGTCGGCAACGGCGGGCGTGAGCACGCCCTCGCATGGCGGATGGCCAGGTCGCCGCGCCTCGGGCGCCTCTGGCTCACCCACCCCGGCAACCCCGCCCTTGATGCGCTCGGCTCGCCCTGCGACACGCCGTGCGATCCGGCCAACACCTTCCGCCTCGAACGCTTCTGCGTGCACAACGGCATAGGCCTC
>JBICHM010000181.1:0-14062 GCA_043101835.1 Phycisphaerales bacterium
CGTGTGCTCTTCCGATCTGGGTCCTCGAACTGCAGAAGAAGGCGCAGTGGCGCCTGGACTTCATCAGCAGCGAGAACTCAATGGGGTTCCACGCCGACCAGGAGGCGGCGCGCCTGCTGGCGGAGGCGATTGACTACGCGCGCACGGCGCAGGCGATGGCGCAGTCGATCCGCATGCCCGCCGCGCCCGAGGGCGACCGCCCGAGCGCGCCGGTCGAGGGCGTAACGCCGACCGAGCAGGCGCCCCCGGGGCCGTACAAGCGCCCGCAGCCGACGGAGCCGCCGGACGCCCAGCAGGACTGACGATGCATCAGGCGCCGCTCTCGCGCGCGGGGGCGTCGTCGGGTTCGCCGATGTCGGCGGTCAGGTAGACGCCCGCCGGCGTGCGGACGAGGCCGGTCGGCGTGCCCTGCTCGGCGAGGAGCGCGAGCAGTTCGTCATCGCCGATGCGCTCGGCGCGCACCGTGGGACGCACGGCGATGCGTTCGGCGATGCCGGGGTCGGTGGCGACCAGCTCGATGCGGACTGCCGATGGCGACGGCGCATCGCTCGGCGCGGTCGGCGCGATGGCGATCGGGCCGGCCGGCGTCGGCGCCACCGGGGCGCGGACGCTGGTCCCCCACTGCCAGAGGGCCACGGCGAACGCGACGACGCCCAGCGCGATACCCACGCGCCGCGCGGCGCGCCGGCGGTGGCGGCGCGCGGCTTCGGCGGGGACGCGCTCGCGCAGCTCGGCGAGCATTGCGTCGCGCCGGACGGCGCCTTCGGGCGACAGCGGTTCGTGGCGGTCGTCAGGCATGGCGGTCCTCCTGGTCGGCGCGTTTGCGCACGGTGTCGAGCGCGCGGTTGATGCGCCCGTCCACCGCGCCGGGGGAGAGGCCGACGCGCCGGCCGATGGCGCCGAGGGTCAGCCCCGCGCGGAAGCGGAGGTCGATGAGGTCGGCGGTGGCGCGGTCGAGTGCGCCGAGTTCGTCGCGGAGCCAGTCGAGGGCGTCAGGGTCGACCGACTGCGCGGGCGCGGCGTCTGCTTTCGCCGCGGCGCGCTCGCGCGAGCGCAGGCGGCGCTCGCGGCGCAGATGGTCGTAGGCGCAGCGGAGGGCGACGCGACGCAGCCAGGCGTCGAGGGCGGCTTCGTTGGGCAGCGGCTTCATGCGGCGGATGACCTTGAGCATGGCGTCCTGCACGATGTCGAGGCAGGCGGCTTCATCGAGGCCGGTGCGCCGGCGGACGACGGCGTAGACGAAGTCGAAGCGGGCTTTGTAGAGGCGCGCGAACGCCTCGGGGTCTCCCGAGGCGATCGCGGCGGTGATGCGTCTGACGTCGTCCACGGTCGGGCTCGACGGGGGTGCGGCTTGGCCGCGGACCAGTGTGACGACGGGCGGTCAATCATCAAGGCGTTCGCGGAGGCGATTGAGGGCCTCGGTGTATCGCTGCACACGGCGCGCGACGACCTCGAACTCCGCATCGGCCCGGACGACCTCGAGTTCGGCCTCGGTGACGCCGACCTCCGGCGCGATGCCCTCCTCGAACGCGTCCTGCATCTGCTTCAGACTGGCACGCGCGACCTCCACCTGCTTCTCAGCGATGCGGAGTTCACCTCGCGCCTCGACGAGCCGGTCCTCGATGACGGCCATGTCGTCGTACACCGAGTCGGTGCGGTTTTGATCCTGGCGAACCTCGGCGCGGAGTTGATCGAGACCATCGGTGACGAGGTCCAGCTGTGCTTCTGAGCCGCGGATGATGAGCAGCGCCGTCGGCTCGTGAAAACGCAGCGTCGAGTCACCGGGTTCGGTCTCGACCATCGCCTGCACGGCGCTGAGCAGGTCGTCGGCGGGCAGGCCGCCGTTCAGATGCTCGCGGACCGACCAGGTGCGTGTCTGCGGCACATTGGAGCCGCGTCGATCGACGAGCGAGAAGCTGAGCGCCGATTCCTCAGTGCCCGAAATCGGGATCGCCGAGACGCTCAGCGCCCGCGCCTCGTTCGTCGGCGCGCTCGCCACGCGCTCGACGAGCCAGCCGACGCTCTTGAGATCGACCTGCCGGAGCGTGAGGGGCGGCACGCGAAAGGCCTCCGCGTCCGCGCTCACGACGACGGTGGCGGTCGTACTCGCGGAACGGATGGCGCTGACGAGCTGGCCGAGCGAGCCGCCGCCGAAGTCGAGGCTGAAGAGCGTCGCTGCGACCTGGCGTTCGGGCGCGGCGTCGTGGGCCGCGTCCTGCGCCAGCGCGCTCGGCGTTGCCCCCGCCAGAGGCAGGACGGCGGCGAGGATGGCGAAGCGTCGGGCGAGGGTGTGCATGGGTTGGCTCCTGCAGGGGTCTTCTCTCGGCCCGGCCCCCGGATGGGCGGGCCCTCGCCATGGGAACGGCGCCGGGCGGACGGTTTCGCGCGGGCTGGCGGGTTTCTTTGACGGATCGCTCGCGGGGCGTAGACTCCGCCCATGCACTTCGAAACGCACCAGCCAGTGATCGATGATCTCGAGGCGCGGATCTTGACCATCCGCGACTCTCTTTAACTACCCGGCCAAAGCACAGCGGCTCGCCGACCTCGAAGAGGCGATGGGAGCCGCGGATTTCTGGGACAGCCCCGACGACGCGCAGAAGACGGTCGCCGAGATGAAGCTCGTCAAGGCGCAGGTGTCGCCGGTGCGCGCCTTCCAGGAAAAGCTGGAGGACGCGAAGGTCGCCTACGAGCTCGCCGTCGAGGCCGACGACAAGGACATGCTCGCCGAGGCGGACGAGCAGCTGCACCAGCTGACCGCCGACCTCGATCGCATCGAGCTGCAGAGCCTGCTGGCCGGCAAGCACGACCATCGCGACTGCTATGTGACCATCAGCGCCGGCGACGGCGGCACCGAGGCCAACGACTGGGCCGAGATGCTGCTGCGCATGTACGCCAAGTGGCTCGACCGGCACCCGGAGTGGAAGGTCGAGGAGCTGAGCCTCCAGCACGGCGTTGAGGTGGGCATCGACGATGTGACGCTGCACATCAAGGGGCCCTTCGCCTACGGCTACCTCAAGTGCGAGCGCGGCACGCACCGGCTCGCGCGCGTCAGCCCGTTCAACGCGCAGGGCAAGCGGCAGACCTCCTTCGCGACTGTCGATGTCGTGCCGGAGTTCGAGGAGACGGAGCTCGAGATCCCGGACAAGGACCTTGAGATCACCTTCTTTGCGCGCTCCAGCGGCCCCGGCGGGCAGAATGTGAACAAGGTGGCCAGCGCCTGCCGCGTGGTGCACCTGCCGACGAGCATCAGCGTCGTGGCGAGCACGCACCGCGACCAGGGGCAGAACAAGCGGCAGGCCCTCGAGATCCTTCGGGCGAAGCTCGAGCAGCTCGAGGAGGAGAAGAAGGCCAAGGAGCTGGCCGAGGCGACCGGCGGCGCCGTCGATCGCGGCTGGGGCACGCAGATCCGCTCCTACGTGATCTACGACAATCGCGTGAAGGACCACCGCACCGGCCACGAGGTGATGAACCCGCAGTATGTCCTCGACGGGCATCTGGACGACTTCATCAACGCGGAACTGCAGCGGAAGCGGGCGCAGAAGGGCTGAGCGCGCTTACCCGCCCGACCGCTCGCGCGGTCGGCTCGGTTCAAGTTGTTGCAATGCAGCGGCCGTCTGCTCGGCGACCTCGATCATCGCGGTGCTTGGAGTCTGGCACCAGGGGTGGTTGATCAGGATGACGCGGCCGCCCTCCACTGCGCGCAGCCGAAGGCGGCGCAGGGGGGAGAGGATCTCGGCGAGGTCGTCGGGGTCGGCGTTGGGCGCGAAGAGGACGATGGTGTCGGGGTCGAGGCGACGCAGGTCCTCGGGATCGAACTCGATGTAGGGCGCGCCTTCGTCGAGCGCGAGGGTGACGGCGAGGCGGTCGAGCAGCTGGTGGTGGAAGGAGCCCGGGCCCGCGGCGCCGGGCGGGTTCGTCCAGTAGAGCGGGAGCGTGCGCCCCGCGCGCTCGGCGAGGCCGGGGACGGGCGACCAGGCGTCGTCCATGTGTGCGACGAGTTCCGCGGCGCGGTCGGCGGCGTCGAAGCGCGCGCCGAGATCGATCGTCGCGGCGCGGATGTCCTGGAGTGTCAGCATGGGGTAGTCGACGACCGTCCAGTTGCGCGCCTCTGCGAGTTTGGCGAGGCGGGCGGGCAGGTCGCGCGCACCCCATTCGAGGAGCACGTGCGTCGGCTCGGCGCGCCCGAGGAGTTCGTAGTCGACGCCGGACTGGTCGCCGGCGACGGGGATGGCCTGATCGGTGTAGTCGTCGAATGCGTGGCGGGCGACGATGCGGTCGGCGAGGGCGAGGTCGTCGAGGATGATCGCCAGCGCCGGGCTGAGCGCGGCGATGCGAGGGCCGTCCTCCGGCGCCCCCGATTGCGGGGTCGCCTGATCGGCGCTCTGCCCTCCGCAGGCGGGGAGCAGGAGGGCCGCAACGAGCGCGAGGAGGGTCGCGATGCGCGGGGTGAATATCTGCATGGATCGGCTCGATCGCACCGACGGAGAGTAGGCCCAAGTCGCCGGGCGTGGTGTTTCCCGACCACGGATGGTCGGACGAGACCCGGCGACGCCTCGGAGCGCACAGATGAGCTTCTTTCAGCGTCTGGCGTCGATGCTTGGTTCGCGACCCCACGCGGTGGGTGTCGGGGTCGGAACAGACACGGCGGACCGGCACGATCGGCTGTTCGATGGCGACGCCCGGCGTCGGCCGGGCGTGCGCGGGCTGCTGCCCGGCGCCCGCGCGGAGCAGGACGCGACCGACCAGATGCGCGACGCGGCGGAAGAGATCCTCGCCCTCGTCCGCAAGGTGGACCAGCACCTCGACAAGCAGTCGGCCCGATCGCTGCGGATGACGGAGATCGCCGAGCGCATGCCTCGGGCGGCCGACACGCTGCCGGAGATCCGCGACCAGCAGGAGCGGATGACCGAGAGCCTCGAGGACATCGCCACCAGCGCGCGGGACATGACGGACCAGCTGCGGTTCGCGATGTCGCAGGTGGCGGCGATCGCCGATCGCGTGGAGCGGTCGGCGCCCCACCAGGAGCGTCTGGGCAACACGCTGACGAGCCTGCATGTGGCAGTCGCCTCGATGTCGGGCGTGATCGATCGGGATCGCGTGCGCCAGGCGCGTCGTGAGGAGCGGGCCGCGCTGCGCAGCGAGCGCGCGATGCGCCGGCTGACGATCACGCTGGCGTGCTGCGCCGGCGGGCTCTTCTGCTGTGCGGGCGCGATCGCGACGCTGATCGTGCTCGGCTAGACCGGCGTCTTCTTCAGGACACTCGCGTCGACGTGCGCGAACGCGCCGGCGATATCGCTGCGCAGCCCGTCGAGCGTTTCATCCCCGTAGAGCGGGAAGGCCCAGGTGCGGTCGGCGACAATGTCGCGCTCGGCGAGGCGCGCCTCGGCGAGATCGGCGGCGTGGACGAGTTCGTCGAGGCGTTCGCGGTTGGCCTCGCGGTAGTCGCGCAGGTCGCGCTGCATGTCCTGAAAGACGGCGGCGGGGTCCTCGCCGGCGGCGCGGAGGGCGCGGATGCGCTCGACGGCGTCGCGCTTGCGCCTCGCCGCGCCGTCGTCGCCGAGGAGCGTGGGGTCGTGGCGCGCGTGGTGCGCGGCCCAGCGGACCTTCGCGGCGCCCTCGGGCGTCGGGATCTCACTGCGAAGCGGGAGGCGCAGCGTCGCGGTGACGACGGCGACGGGCGCGAGGGGCTCGGCAAGCCACGCGTCGATCCAGCGGTCGGTGACGGCGTCGTAGGCGCCGCCGCCCGTGCCATGAATGAACAGATCGCACCCGGCGAGGCGGACGATGGCGGTCATCAGCAGCGCGCGCGGCGCGAGGTGCGTGCGCGGGATGTCGGCGAGCTCGTGGGCGTAGACGCGCCGACGCGGCTCGCCGGGTGGGACGCGCCAGAGGGGCAGCTCGTAGCGGTCGGTGACCTCGTTGACGATGAGGCGCCCGACGCCCGCCTGCGGGAGTGATTCGGCGGCGGCGTTGTATGCGCTCGTGACGGCCTTGGGGTCGCGCGCCATGCGGTCGAGCAGTTCGGCGAAGAGGTCGGTGCGCGCAAGGTCGCTTGCGAAGAGCGTGGGCGCGGGATCGACGAGCGGCGAGATGAGGTCGCGCAGCGCCGCCTGCCCTTGGCGCGCGGCGGTGGGATCGCCGTCGTGCGCGGCGAATGCGTTGGCGATGCGCTGCGCGCCGCTTCGGATGCTCTCGAGCGGCGCATCGCTGGCGTCGACCGGCGTGACGCGCTGCGCTGGCGCCGAGCAGGCCGCGAAGCCGGTGGGTGTCGGCTCGGCGAAGCGACGCGTGTCGCTGCGGAGACGGTCCTGCGCGTCGGCGAGCGGCAGTCGCAGCGCGAAGGGATCGACCTCGTCCTGGTCGGGGACGATCCAGACCGGCGCCGCGTCGAGGGCGCCGGCCGCGGCGTCACAGGCGATGAACTTCGCGAGCACGCCCGGGTGCCAGAGGGCCGGCTGGTGGCCGGTCATCACGATGGGCCGGTCGGCAGGCAGGTCGCACTGTTCGCGGAAGCGCCGGGCGCGCTTGTCGTTGCGCGTCGCGCGCCAGGACGCCATCCGTTCGGGCCAGGCGCTCGGCGGCGGATCGATCGTCACCCGCAACACCCCGAGAGCAGCGCCGTCGACGCCGACGCGGGGAGCGCCTTGCTGAACCGCTCGATCTCACAGTGCAGCTGCTTGCGGTAGTGCTCCAGGCGGACCTCCGGGTCATCGAGATGGCCGCCGAAGTGCCGGTTCGGATCGTTGTAGATCAGGCTGACCGGGATCTCGCGCACTCGCAGCCCCGAGGCGACGCCGCGGACCCACAGCTGCATCGGGAATGCATAGCCGTTCTCGTTGAACTCGATCTTCTCGATCGCGCTGACGCGGTGCGACTTGAAGCCGCAGAAGGCATCGGTGATCGAGAGCCCGAGGCGCTCGTTGATTTCGGCGGTGATGCGGGTGTTGATGGCGCGCCGGTCGGCGGGCGGGGCGTCGGGCGACGGGCTGAGGGCGTGGTAGCGCGAGCCGCTGATGATGTCGGCGTCGCCGTCGGCCTGGGCTTCGAGGAACCGGGGAATCAGCGCCGGCTCGTGCTGCTCGTCGCAGTCCATCGTGATGACCCAGTCGTACTTGAGCGTGCTTGCCCAGAGGAAGGCGTCGCGGAGGGACCGTCCGTAGCCGCGGTTGACGCTGTGGCGGATCACCTCGACAGGGTGCTGCGCGAGCATGCAGGGGGTGGAGTCGGTTGAGCCGTCATCGATGACGAGCACATCGGAGGCGTGCTCGAGGACGCGCGGGAGCACGCGATCGATGTACTTCTGTTCGTTGTAAACCGGAATGGCCACCAGCGTGCGCATGCATCGACTCCGTGTCCCGGCCACTGGGCCGGCGCCACCCCACGCGAGCCCCGAACGGCGGCACGCCGCTCCGCGGCCGGGGCGATGCTACGCAGCGGGATGGGCAGGGCCAACCGGCGCCTCGCGGGAGCGCGATCAGCGGGGCGTCGTCGCCGCCCCGGCGTCGCGCCACTCGAGCCGGTCGCGCACGAGGTCCCAGCGCAGCAGCGATCCGGTCAGCGGCGTCGGGTTGTTCGCGTCGAAGAGCGTGACGGCGTTGCCCAGCGCCGCGGTCGCCTCCGCGACGCCCGTCGAGGCGTCGTAGAGCAGGCGATCGGCGATGAGCTGGCGCGTGCCGCGCCGGACGTACACGGCCCCGGAGGCTTCGGCGGAGCGCAGCTCCGCTTCCTGGTTCGGATCGCTGGGCAGCGTCATCTGCGCGGTGAGGCGCTCGCACTCGAGTTCGGTCATCTCGTCGCCGCCGGGCGGGAGCTGACGCAGGCGCACCTGCCGGCTCATGACGGCGCTGCCGTTGTCGCGATCGAAGACGAGGTCGCCCTCCCACTCGAAGAGCGTGCTGCCGCGGACATCGAAGACGCTCGCGGCGTCCTCGTCGGTCGACTCCCCGCCCTCCTGCCGGTTCTCGATGAGCAGGCGCCCGGGGTGCGGGACGAGCAGGTCATTCTGGGCGATACGCGCATCGATCGAGCGGGACTCGAGGAAGACGACGCTTTCGAGGCGGAGCCCGGTGTCGGCCTCCGGATCGCGCACGTACTGGCGGCTTTCGACCTGCACCGGTTCGTCGCCGGCGCCCTCGTGCGATGCGCCGTAGAGCAGGACGCGCTGGATGGCCCCTTGCGCGTCGGCCACGGCGCCGCCGGCGCGCGGTGCGGGCTGGGTGTCGGGCGTCAGCGACACGACGATCCGCTCGGCCTCCGCCCGGTCACGCGAGAGGGCGTCGAGTTCGGCCGTCGCGATGCAGTCGCCTGAGAACTCCACCTCGTCGCGCGTCCCGTCGTAGCGCATGCTCCCGGACCACTCGACCTGGGCGCGCTCGTAGCCGACGCCTTCGCGGCTGGGGCGCGCGTAGTTCAGCACGCCGGCGCCGAAGACGGTGAGTCGCTCGGTGTTCGCTTCGATGCGCATCGATTCGCCGGTGATCGCGGCGTTGTCCTGGCGCAGGATCGCGGGCTGACCGGTGATGTCGAAGACGCCCTCCTGCACCTGGGCGCGGAGTTCGTCGCCCGAGAGTTCGGCGCCCTCCGGCGTACGGACGAGCACGCCGAGATCGGCGGTGAGGTCGCTCACGGCAAGTTCGCCATCATCGAGGCGCACGACGGTTGCTTCGACGAGTTCGCCTTCCAGACTGGCGCCGTCGCGCTCGGCGCGGACGGCGCCCTCTGCGGTGTCGAGCGTCGGTGTCGGCTCGGTGGCCTCGGTGTCGAACTCGACCTCGACGCGCCGCGCGAGCAGCGCGCCGTCGTCGCCCGCATCGGCTGCCGCGCCGCCTTCGACGAACACGCGCGAGATCGTCGGCGCGCCGGTCGGCGTCGTGGCGAGTTCGGCCCGGATGAACTCGCCGGTGACGAACGCGTCGCCGTAGCGCGCCTCGGCGGCGCCGGCGAAGATCGCCTCCTCGATGGGCGAGGCGGCGCGCAGGTCCACGAGGCCGCCGGCGGTCGCGAGAATAAAGTCGCTCCGCTCGCGCCATGTGATGCGCTGGCGCTGGCGTTCGCGTTCTTCGGCGAGGGAGCGGAGCACGCCCGGCCCGGGCACGGCGCCGACGCCGGTCGTGAGGTTCAACTCGAGGCGCCCGGCGAGGAGTTCCGCATCGCCGGGCACGCGCACGGCGACACCGGTCTCGCCGACGCCGGTGAGCGCGAGGCGGCGCGTGGTCAGGCCGTAGTCAAGCGTCGCGGCGCGGGCGCTGGCGCCGGTCTGCCGGTCGTCGATCTCGACAAGCCCCGACGTCGGGGCCGTGAAGCGCATCGCGAGGTCATCCTGCGCGAGCGCCTGGGGCTGCTGGGCTTCCGGGCGGACCGTCAGCGCGCCGGCCCAGGCGACGGTGATCTCCTCGACCGCTTCCGGCGCGCTCTGGCTGCGCGCGGTGTCGTTCGTGGTTGCGCGCTCGTCGGCGGGCTGGTCGAAGCCGGCGATGGCGCCGTCGGGCAGCGCGCCGCCGACGAGGCGCGCCCAGAGGTCGAGGCGGTCGGAGGCGAGCGTCCGCCCCCCCATCGCCACACGCACGCCGGAGTCGAACTCGGCGCGATAGAAGTCGATCGTCGGCGCTTCGTCGGCGGGCGCGCCCTGGCCGCCGGACTCGCCCGGCGTGGTCTCGGCGCGCTGGAGTTCGGCGGGCGTGATGCGCACGAAGCCATCGCGCTCGGTGCGGAGCAGCGCGAGACGGCGGCCGCGCTGGTCGACGAGCAGATCGAGCCCCTCGAAGCGGGCGCGGAGCCCGGGGGCGGTGATCTCGACCAGCCCGGGGGCGCCGAGTTCGCCGATGGCGGTGTCGAAGACGAGCGCATCGGTGGCGAGCGTCAGCGACGGCTCCGGCTCCGGGCGGGTTTCCTCCTCGCCGGTGCGCGGGGCGCGATGCTGCACACCGCCGGCGGCGTCGTAGACGCGCACGCGCACGCTGCCGCTGAAACGCCCGGACTCGGGCTCCTGCCCCGTGCGCTGCTGGCTGAAGTTGAGTGTGTCGGCGTCGATGACGACTGTGCGCCCGCGCTCGAGGTACAGCCAGGCGCGCGGCTTGGTCACGTGGAACCGGCCGGCCTCCTGGGGCGTGAACTCGTCGTAGAAGAGCTCCTGCACGACGCGGTTCTGCTCGTCCACGAGCTCGATGCGCCCCTCGTCGGCGCCGGCGATGACGTCCTGGATGTTCTCAGGATCGACCGCCGGCCGGTCGGCGATGGTGGGCGCGGGCGGGGCGTCGAGGGGTTGCTCGGGCGCCTGGCCGGGCGCGGTGGCGACGGACCAGGCGACAAGCCCGATGACGCCGGCGAGGACGGCGCCCGCCACGGCGTAGCCGGCGGTGCGCGTCGAGAAGGCGCGTCGGGTGCGCGGCCGGGTTTCGTGGTGCAGTCGATCGACGGGCATCGGGCAGATCGTACACGCCCGGCGCGGGGCGTTCGGGGTGATCAGTCGCGCGCCACCTTCAGTGCAAGCACATCCTGAACATCGAGGACGCCGACCGGGTGGCCCGAGGCGTCCACCACGGGGATTTCGTCCTGGCGATGCTCGCGGATCATGCGAAGCGCGTCCTGCACGAGCGCGGTGTCGGGCAACGTGCGCGGGGAGCGCGTCATGACCTCTTCGATGGGGCGCCGGAGGTGGTCGGGCCCCTGCAGAACAAGGCGCCGGAGATCGCCGTCGGTGAAGAGACCGACGAGGACGTCCGCGTCGTTGACGAGCACCATCGCGCCGGGCCGGCGCGTCGTGCCGGACGCGATCTCGAGTGCGTCGAGCACCGAGCCCTCGGCGCGGACGATGGGCAGGTTTTCTCCGGCCTTGAAGCGGAGGATGTCGCGCACGGGGCGGAGAAGCTCGCCGAGCCAGCCGCCGGGGTGGCGCTTTCGGAAGTCGTCGGCGGTGAATGCCAGACGCCGGCTGGCGGCCAGCGAGAGCGCATCGCCGAGGGCGAGCGTCGCGGTGGTCGATGAGGTGGGCGCGAGGCTCATGTGGCAGGCCTCCTCGACGACGCCGACGCCAAGAGGCACGGTCGAGAGGCGTTCGAGGCTGCTGGTCCCCGTGCCGCGCGTGATCGAGATGACCGGGACGGCGTCCTGCCTGAGGATGCTGGCGAGGGCCACTGCCTCGTCGGTCTCACCGGAGTAGGAGAGCAGCAGCGCGCAGTCGCCGGCGCGGAAGCGTCCGAGATCGCCGTGGACCGCCTCGGCGGGATGCACGAAGTGGCTGGCGACGCCGACGCTGGCCATTGTGGCGGAGATCTTCTGGCCGATGAGGCCGCTCTTGCCCATGCCGCTGACGACGACGCTGGCCTTGGCCTCGACGCTGGCGACCATGATGTCGACGGCCTTCGAGAAGGAGGCGTCGACACGGTCCGCGGCGAGGCGGATGGCGTCGGCTTCGGCCTCGAGCGCGCGGACGGCGAAGGCGAGCTCCTCGTCCTGCGGTGTTCGGGGCGTTCGGTCTGTGGCTGCGGGCTGCGTCATGTGCCTTACAGGGTACACTCGCCGAGCCGGCGACAGGCGTCGGCGCGAGCGACTTCCCGCGTGTGGGGCCCCGATGGCGAGCACCGAATACCAGGTCCGGCTGGACGCGTTCGAGGGGCCCCTCGACCTGCTGCTCTACCTCATCCGCAAGGCGGAGGTGGAGATCACCGACATCCCGATCGCACGGATCGCCGACCAGTATCTGACGTATCTCGAGCAGATCGACGCGATCGACATCGACCTCGCGGGGGATTTCCTCGTGATGGCGGCGACGCTGATGGAGATCAAGTCGCGCGTCATTGCGCCGCGCACCGCCGAGCCTGGCGAGGAGAGCGAGGGTGACGCCGGCGCCGACGAGGCGCGTCCCGATGCGCCCTTCGACCCGCGTTCGGAACTCGTGCAGCAGTTGCTCGAGTACCAGCGGTATCGCGAGGCGGCGGACCTGCTCGAGCAGCGCAAGGAGGACTGGGCGCGCCGGTTCGACGCGGCGCCGGCGGGGATCGATGACGAGGCCGTCGCCGCGGCGCGCCCCGACCCGGCCGAAGCGCCGGTCGAGGATGTCGAGCTGTACGACCTCGTCGAGGCCTTCAGCCGCATCATGGCGGCGGTGGACTTCAATCGCATCGGCGCCCACCACGTTCACATGGAGACCGACGACACCCCGCTCGAGGTGCACGCGGCCGATGTTGTGGACCTGCTGGAGCGCGAGGGCGACGAGGCTCGCGCCATGCCCTTCCGTCGCGTCTTCGAGGGGCGGCCGCGCGTGCAGATGATCGGTCTCTTCCTCGCGGTGCTGGAGCTCACGCGTCAGCATCGGATCGAGGTCGCCCAGGAGCGGGTGGATGGCGAGATCGTCATCCGCCTCCGCCCGGCTGACGAAGAGGCGGGTGTGACGCCGGTCTGAAACGGATCGCCGGCGCTTCCGAAGGAACGGACGAATGGGGGCTCGGGCGGGGATGCCCAGTCGCGAGGGGGGCGATCCGCAACGCGGCCCCTTGTGAGGGGTACAGTTCCTCGGGCGGGCACAGAACCCGAACATGCACGGCGAGGCCGCCACGCCGTCACAGGGGAACCGGAGCAGCAATGGGGACGCTCGGCACGGCTATCAAGTGGACCATGGGCGCCGTGGTCGTCGGCGGCTTTGTCGTCGTCGGCGCCGGGGTGTTCCTGTACCCGTCGCTGAAGAAGCTCGCGAGCTTCGAGGGCAACGGCGGCGAGACGGTGCGCACGATCGAGCTGGTCCCCGGCCGGCTGGTGCGGACGGTGAGCGCCCCGGGCGAGTTGGAGCCGCGCAGCCGCGTGTCGATCTCGGCGCGCGTCGCGGCGCTGATCACGGAGCTTCCCTACGAAGAGGGCGACCTCGTCAAGGCGGGCGATGTGGTGGTGCGCCTTGATGACAAGGACCTTCGCGCCCAGATGGACCGCGCGGAGGCCACTTTCCGCAGCGAGCGGGCTCGCTTCGAGGCGGCGCGGGCCGAGTACATCAACGCGGTCTCGAACTGGGAGCGGATCAGCGACCTGTTCAACAGCGAGGACGTGAGCAAGGCGGAGCTCGACCAGGCGGTGCAGCGGATGGAGACGGCCGAGGCGAACCAGAACGCCGCGGAGCACTCGATCGCCGTCGCCCAGGCGGGCGTCGACCAGGCGCGCGAGAATCTGAAGTACGCGACGATCACCTCCCCCATCGACGGGCGTGTCACCACCGTGAACGCGGAGGTCGGCGAGCTGGTCGTCACCGGCACGATGAACAACCCCGGGACGGTGATACTCGAGGTCGCGGACCTCTCGGATATGATCGACCGCGCCGAGATCGATGAGATCGACATCGCAGAGATCGAGATCGGTCAGCCGACGCGTGTGTCGATCAACGCCTACCCGGACGAGGTCTTCGAGGGCGAGGTGCGACTCGTCTCGCTGCAGAGCGCCTTCTCGACCCAGGACCGCGCGAAGATCTACGAGACCGAGATCCTCCTGCATCTCGACGAGGGGCGGACGCTGCTGTCCGGCCTGACGGCGAATGTCGACATCGAGATCGAGACGCTCGAGGGCGTGCTTCTCGCACCCAGCCAGGCCGTGCAGGAACTGCGCACCGACGAACTGCCCGACGAGATCCGGAACGATCCGAACATCGACCAGGCGAAGACGTTCACGCGCGTCATTTACCGCGTGGAGAACGGGCGAGCGCTCGCGTCGCCGGTGCGGATCGGGCCGAGCGACCTGACCACGACCGCCATCGAGGCCGGCCTCGCTCAGGGCGACCAGATCATCGTGGGCCCCTGGAAGATGCTGCAGAAGCTCGAGCACAACATGGCCGTGCGTCCGGAGTCGTCCTCAACGGCCAGTGCGCCGGAGACGGCCGACACCGGCGCCGAGCCTGCGGTGATCGCGAGCGGGGCCGCCAAGTGATCATCTCCGTCCGAGGGCTGCGCAAGACCTATCGGGTCGGCGAGGAGCGCGTGCATGCGCTTCGAGGCGTCGACCTGGACATCCGGCGCAACGAGTTCGTCGCCATCATGGGCGCCTCCGGCTCGGGCAAGTCGACGCTGATGAACATCCTCGGCTGCCT
>JBICHM010000182.1:0-3243 GCA_043101835.1 Phycisphaerales bacterium
AAGGAGGGCAAGACGCCCAAGCACGCCCTGGTCATCTACGACGACCTTTCGAAGCAGGCCGTCGCCTACCGCCAGATGTCGCTCTTGCTCCGCCGCCCGCCGGGTCGTGAGGCGTACCCCGGCGACGTCTTCTACCTGCACAGCCGCCTGCTCGAGCGCGCCACGAAGCTCAGCGATGAGAACGGCGCCGGCTCGCTCACCGCGCTGCCGATCATCGAGACGCAGGAGGGTGATGTCTCGGCGTACATCCCGACCAATGTGATCTCGATCACCGACGGCCAGATCTACCTCGAGCCCGAGCTGTTCTTCGCCGGCCAGCGCCCCGCCGTGAACGTCGGCATCTCGGTCAGCCGCGTGGGCGGCAACGCCCAGATCAAGGCGATGAAGCAGATCGCCGGCTCGCTGCGACTCGACCTGGCCGCCTTCCGCGAGCTCGAGGCCTTCGCCCAGCTCGGAACGGAACTGGATAAGGCGACGCAGCGCCAGCTCGATCGCGGCGCCAGCATGGTCGAGCTGCTCAAGCAGCCCCAGTTCAAGCCGATGGATGTCATCGATCAGGTCATCAGCATCTTCGCCGGCGCCCGCGGCTTCCTCGACGACATGCCCAAGCCCCAGGTCGCCGCGTTCGAGGCGGGCCTTCTGAAGTACATGGAAGGCCCCGGCAGCGCCGTTCGCAGTGAACTCGCCGAGAAGAAGGCGCTCGGCGGCGACCTCGAAGCCAAGCTCAAGGACGCCATCGCGGCGTACAAGGAGCAGTTCAAGGCCGAACACAAGAAGTAATCCGCCGGGCGACGCCCGGAACGGAGAGAGAGACGCGCCGCCCCGACGGAAACGCCGGGGCGGCGTTGTTTTTGGCGCGTCCCAGCCGCGATCGGCAGATCGCGGGCCGGGCCGGATGTCGACTGACGCGCCGGAGCTGTGCAGGGTCGAGGTCGGGCGGCGCTGGCCTGTTCGCACACCCGCTGCGATCGCACACGGCCCGCGTTCTTCCGAACGCGGCTTGGATCGCACTACCATCCCCCCATGCACCTCCACCTCACCGGCAAGACCGCCCTCATCTGCGGCGCCAGCACGGGCATCGGGCGCGCGATCGCCGAGGAACTCGCCGCCGAGGGCGCGGATGTCGTGCTCTGCGCGCGCCGCGAGGGGCCGCTGAAGGAAGCCGCGGACGCGATCGCGAAGGCGCACGGCGTGCGCACGCTCGCGGTCAGCGCCGATGTCTCGAAGCACGATGACATCGCGCGCCTCGTCAAGACCGTCGAGGCGCAGTTCGAGCGCGTGGACATTCTCATCAGCAACTCCGGCGGGCCGCCGAGCGGGCGCTTCGGCGATCTGACGCCCGAGCAGTGGCGCGCGGCGGCGGACCTCCTGCTTTTCAGCGCCGTCGAACTCGCTCGCGCCGTGCTGCCTGGCATGCGGCGCAACCGGTGGGGGCGGATCATCCATGTCGCCTCGACCAGCGTGAAGGAGCCCATCGACGGGCTGATGCTCTCCAACAGCCTCCGCAGCGCAGTGATCGGATTCGCGAAGACGCTTGCGAGCGAGGTCGGCGCCCACGGCGTGACCGTGAACAACATCCTGCCCGGGTACACCGACACCGAGCGCCTCGGCGCCCTCGCCGACGCCGTGGCGAAGCGGGAGGGGGGCACGCCGGAGCAGGCGTTCGAGCGCTGGCGCACGGGCACGCCGATCGGCCGCCTCGTGGAGCCGCGCGAGATCGGCGCCCTCGCGGCCTTCCTCGCCAGCGAGCGCGCCGGCGCGATCACCGGAACCAGCATCGCTGTCGACGGTGGGCGCACCCGCAGCATCCTCTAGCGAGATTTCCCGGACCCGGCGCCACAATCGGGAGCGGGTGATCCCCCGGATGCGGTCTCGCCGCCGGCGCAGTCGCCGGCGGATCGTGAAGATTTGCGCAGACGCACGCGAATCCTCCGGTACGATGCCGGGCTCATGGCCCTTCCCGGGGACGAGGCTGAGGCGATCCAGCGCGCACTGCGAGGCAGGCGCGTCTGCGTGACCGGTGGCGCCGGATTCATCGGCGGCCATCTGTCGCGCGCCCTGCTCGAGACCGGCTGCGAGGTCTGCATCATCGACGACCTCTCAGCCTCGACCGGCGAACGCCTGGACGAACTCTTCGAGATCGCGGGCGACGCCCTCGACTTCGTCCACGGCTCCATCCTCGACCCCGGCGCACTCTTCGACGCCGTCGACGGGTGCCACCTCGTCTACCACCTGGCCGCCATGGCCAGCGTGACCGAGTCGATGCAACACCCGCAGCGGTCCTTTGATGTGAACGCCACCGGCACGCTTCGTGTTGCAGAGGCGGCGCGGGAGACACGCGCTGCGCGCCTGATCTACGCCGCCAGCAGCAGCGCCTACGGCGATGCGCCGACGCCCCATCGTGAGCACCAGGCGGCGCGCCCGCAGAGTCCCTACGCCGCGGGCAAACTGGCGGGCGAGGAGATCGTGCAGTCCTGGGCCTCGTCGATGGGGCTCGACGGCGTAAGCCTGCGGTTCTTCAACGTCTTCGGCCCCGGGCAGGCGGACGACAGCCCCTACGCCGCGGTCATCCCCAATTTCCGTCGGCGCCTGCTCGCTGGAGAGGCGCCGGTCATCCACGGCGACGGGGAGCAGACGCGCGATTTCATCGCTGTCACCGAGGTCGTCCGCGCCCTGCTGCTCGCCGGCGCCTCGTCCGATGCGCTCCGTGGCGAGACAGTGAACCTCGGCTGCGGGAACGCGGTCACGGTCAACGAGCTGGCGCGCATCATGGCGCGCCTCGTCGGGCGCGAGGATCTCGCCCCCGTCCACGAGGGCGAACGCGCGGGCGATGTGCGTCACAGCGTCGCCGACATGGCCAAGGCCTACGCCGTGCTCGGCTTCCAGGCGCGCGGCGATCTCGAGAGCGGTCTGGCCGACCTGGTGATGCCCACCCCCGGCGCCGGCGCTGCTACCGAACGGTGAGCCGGCTGAACATCCCGGCCCGCTTCCCATACAACAGGTAGTCATGCTCGCGCTGGGCGCCATCACGGGCCTCTCGATCGGCTGGGCGATTGGCGCCGGCGCCCTCGCGCTGGCGCCGCTGATCGTGCACCTGCTCGCGCGGGGCCGGGCGCGCCGAATCGTCTTTCCGGGACAGCGATTCCTCGCGGAAGTCGCCGCGCGCGGGCGGCGCGCGTCGCGCCCGCGCGACGCCGCCCCGCACGCGCTCCGCGCCGCGGCGCGCGCCAGCCTGGGGCTCGC
>JBICHM010000183.1:0-10703 GCA_043101835.1 Phycisphaerales bacterium
GTCGAGCCGACCGACGGCGTGGACCCGGTCGGCCGGCGCGACATCCGCACGCTGCTGCAGACGATGCGCGACGAAGGGCGCACCGTGCTGCTGAACAGCCATCTGCTGGGCGAGGTGGAGATGGTGTGCGATCGCGTGAGCATTCTCGTGCAGGGCACGGTGCGCGCGGAGGGCACGCTCGATGAACTCGCAGGCGGCGGGGCCCGGTACGAACTGGAAGTGACCGGAACGGTCGAGGAGGCCGAGCGCCGCCTGCGCGCGGCCTTCGCCGACCACCTCGATCGCGACGCCTCGGGTGGGGGCGTCGTGATCGAGACGGACGGCGCGACCCTGTTGGTGCGGACGACCGAGGCTGCGCAGGCACAGCCGGCGCTCGACACCGCGCGTCGGGCGGGCCTGGAGGTGAAGTCTTTCCGCCTCGTGCGCCCGACGCTCGAGGACCTGTTCATCCAGGCGGTGACGGATCCGGAAACGGGCAAAGCCGTCGCGCCGGGGGCGGATCGTTCGAAGCGGAAGGGGCGGCGAAAGTGATCCGACAGACCGCCGCCATCTTCGTGGACGCGTATCGCGAGCTGAACGCGCGCCGGCTCTTCTGGATCGCGCTGATCCTGTCGGGGCTTGTTGTCGTGGCCTTCGCGCTGGTGGGCGTGAGCGCCGACCAGCATGTGACGATCCTCGGGCTCGAGACGCCGATCCCGCTCGGCATGATGGGGTGGACGGCAGAGGACCTGTACAAGGTGCTCTTCGTCTACTTCGGGATCAACTTCTGGCTCGCGTGGCTGGTGACGATCCTCGCGCTCGTGACGACGGCGGGCATCTTCCCCGACTTCATCGCGAGCGGGTCGATCGACCTTGCGCTCTCGAAGCCGATCGGCCGGTGGCGGCTGTTTCTGACGAAGTACGCGACGGGGCTGCTCTTCGTCGCGCTGCAGGTGTTCGTCTTCACCGGAGCGACCTTCCTCGTGCTGGGGCTGCGCGCCGGCGCGTGGGAGCCGTGGCTGTTTCTCGCCGTGCCCGTGGTGGTGGTGTTCTTCAGTTTCCTTTTCTGCATCTGCACGCTGTTGGGCTTGCTGACGCGCTCGACGATCGCGGCGCTGCTGCTCACGTTGCTGGCGTGGTTCGGGCTCTTTGCGATCAACGCGGTCGATGAGGTGCTGCTCGGCGTCGGCGCGCAGCAGCAGATGTCGGTGGAGCAGCTGGAACGGCAGGAGACGCAGCTGGCGGATCGCGTGGAGCGGCTGGATGCCGAAGGCACGCCGGCGCCGCAGACAACGGATCGGCTCGAGGCGACGCGCGAGGAGCTGGAGACCGCGCGTGACGACCTGCGCGCCGTCGAGCGCTGGCAGGGTCGCGTGGTGCTGGCCAAGACGGTGCTGCCCAAGACGAGCGAGACGATCAACCTGCTGCGCCGGTGGCTGATCGACCTGGCGGACCTGCCGGATGTGGAGGAGCAGGCGGCCAACGCGCAGAACGGGAACGACCGGTCTCGCGGCGGCCCGAGCGCGGAGGCGAGCCTCCGCGCAGCGCGCGAGCGCGACAGCCGCAGCCCGTGGTGGGTGATCGGCACGTCGCTGGGGTTTGAAGCAGTGGTGCTGCTGATCGCGGGGTGGATCTTCGCGCGCCGGGATTTCTGAGCGGGAGTGGGGCCGCGATCTTTCGATCGCGGTTCGGTCAGCCCTTTGCCAGTTCGACGCCGCGGTTTCTTGCGGCGGTGATCGCCTTGATGACGGCGGCGTTCACCTGGTTGTCATCGAGCACGCCGAGCGCGGCGGCGGTGGTGCCGCCCTTGCTGGTGACGGCTTCGCGGAGTTCGGTGGCGGTGGAGTCGAGCAACTCGCACATGAGCGCGCCGGCGCCGCGGATGGTGTTGCGCACGATCCGGTCGGCGGTGGCGGCGTCGAAGCCGAGTTCTTCTGCGGCTTCGACCATGGCCTCGGCGAGATAGAAGATGTAGGCCGGGCCGCTGCCGACGACTGCGGTGAAGGCGTCCATCATCGGTTCTTCGATGCGGACGACATCGCCGACGGCCTTGAAGAGGCGGACGGCGAGGTCGTCATCGTCATCGTGTGCGCCGGCGCCGAGGGCGATGGCGGCCATGCCGCGCCGCACGCGCGCGGGTGTGTTCGGCATCGCGCGGACCATGCGGGCGTTGTCGCCGAGGGCAGCGCGGACCTTTTCGGTGGGCGTGCCGGCGAGGATGCTGATGACGACGCGGCTTGTCTCGAGCAGCGGACGCGTGTCGGCGGCGGCGGCTTCGAGCATCTGCGGCTTGACGGCGAGCATGAGCTGCGTGTCGCCGTTCATCCACCGGGCGAGGTCGGGCGCGCGCTCTGCGCAGCGGATGCCGACGCGTTCGAGGACGGCGCGCTGGGGCGCCATGGGATCGGCGACGATGACCTCCCAGGGCTCGGCGACGCCGGAGTCGAGGGCGCCCATGAGGATGGCGCGGGCCATGTTGCCGCCCCCGACGAGGGCGAGCTTGGCGGGTCGAGTTTCCATCGCGGCGCCGTTCTGCGGCGCGAACCTTGGCATGGGGTCCCTCCCTCTGCGCTCCGTGTCGTTCGTGTTCGGCCCGTCGTGCGGGGTCACTCGTCGTCTCTGGTGAAGACCTCGTCACCGGCGATGACGGTGCGCAGCACACGAACCTGGGGGATGTCGGACGGGTCGATCGCGAGAATGTCGCGGTCGAGGATGATGAAGTCGGCGGCGTAGCCCTCGCGCAGCATGCCGGTTTCGGCCTCGCTGTGCAGGGCCCACGCGGCGCCGGTGGTGTAGGCGCGGAGGGCGTCGGCGACGCTGATCGACTGCTCGGGCACGAAGGTCGCGCCGTCGAGCGTGCGCGCGGTGACGGCGGCGTGGATCCCGAGCATCGGGTCGACCGTGACAACGGGCCAGTCGCTGCCGAAGGCGAGCACGGCGCCGGTGTCGAGCAGCTGGCGGAACGCGTAGGAGGTGCGGTTGCGCGCGGGGCCGAGGCGGTCGAGGGCGTAGCGGCCGTCGTCGGCCTTGTGATAGGGCTGCATGCTCGGCACGACGCCGAGTGCGCCGAAGCGGGGCGCGTCCATGGGCGTCAGGTGCTGGGCGTGTTCGATGCGCGGACGGATCTGGTCGCGCACGCTGCCGGGGAGCTTGGCGTACCAGTCGAGCAGCACGCTGTTGGCCCGGGCGCCGATGGCGTGGACGATGGGCTGCAGGCCCATGTCGGCGCCGAGACGGATGATGGCTTCGAGTTCGCCGCTGGCGGCGAGGGCGAGCGGGAAGCCGGCGTTGTCGGCGCCGCGGTCGGCGGGATTGTCGAGGTAGGGTTCGAACATCCACGCGGTGCGCGAGCCGAGGGAGCCGTCCATGTAGCCCTTGAAGCCGAGGACGCGCACGCGCGGGCTCAACTGCGGGTTGTCGGCGGCCCATTCGAGCGTCGGGCGCCACGCGGCCAGCGAGTCGTGGCCTTCGCTGACCGAGGCGTTGACGCGCAGCGTGAGTTTGCCTGCCGCGTCGAGGGGTGCGACGAGGTTCTCGAGGGTGCGGCGGCTGTCGATGGCGCCGACCTGCGTGACGCCGAGGCTGTTGGCGTGCGCGCTTGCGCGCCGGATGAGGTCCATCGTGCGCACATCGTCGCGCTCGGGGACGAGTCGGGTGACGAGGCCCATGGCCTGTTCGTAAAGGGCGCCGTCGGGGGCGCCGTCGGCGCGCCGCCCGATCTCGCCGCCGGCGGGGTCGGCGGGGCCATCGGTGGTGACGCCTGCCATCTCGAGCGCCGTCGCGCCCGCGATGAGGGAGTGGCCGTCCATGCGGACGAGCACGGCGGGGCGTCCGCCCGCGGCTTCGTCGATTTCCTCGGCGGAGGGCGGGCGTCGATCGGGCCAGGATTCGGCCGACCAGCCGCGTCCGACGACCCAGGCGTCTTCGGGGAGTTGCTCGGCGCCCTCGCGGACGATGTTGAGCAGGTCGTCGCGGCTGGTGGCGACGCGGAGGTCGAGCGAGTCGAAGGAGGCGGCGGCGCCGGCGATGTGGACATGGGCGTCGATGAGGCCGGGGAGCACGCGTCGGCCCTCGGCGTCGATGACGCGCGTGGCGTCGCCGATGTAGGCCTCCGCGTCGTCGCCGATGAAGACAATGCGTCCGTCGCGGACGGCGAGGGCGGTCGCGTCGGTGCGATCGGGGTCGGCGGTCCAGATCGACGCGTTGCGCAGGACCAGGTCGGCCACTTGCTGGGCGATCGCGCTCGCTGCACTGGCGGCCATCGCGATCGCTGCGAGCGCGGCGGAGAAACCTCTCGTCATGGAAACGCACTCCCTGCCGTTGCTGCGGGCGCTCCCACGTTCACCCGCGACGCGGGGCACACGATACCCGGATCGGCGCGGCCTTGTTCGTTAGCGAGGACTAGTCGGCGGGGGTTGGTCGGGCGTCGCGGCGGGAGTACAGTGCGCGATCGTCCCGAGCCGATCGGGCCACTGGGGAGGGGTCCGGTCCGGGGTGTGCGGACGGGCGTGTTCGGTGCGCAGGCGGCCACGCAGGCCGGCGCAGGGAAGGACGGATGAGCGACACAGCGCAGGCGATCGAGCACGACCGCGAGGAGCGCGACGACCGGACGGCGACGGGATCGCGCCCGAAGCGCGCGGCGCGCGAGCCGTGGGAGACGGTGAAGCTGGCGCGCCACCCGCAGCGCCCCCAGACGCGCGACTACATCGACCTGATCTGCAAGGATTTCTGCGAGCTGCACGGCGACCGTCGCTTCGGCGACGACGATGCGATCGTGACGGGCTTTGCGCGCATCAAGAGCATCAAGTGCCTGGTCGTCGGGCACCACAAGGGGCGCGACACGAAGGAGCGCATCGCGTGCAACTTCGGCTGCGCGCACCCCGAGGGGTACCGCAAGGCGCTCGCGAAGATGCGCCTGGCCGAGAAGTACGGGCTGCCGATCGTGACCTTCGTGGACACACCGGGCGCCTACCCGGGCCTGGGCGCCGAGCAGCGCGGGCAGGCCGAGGCGATCGCCGTGAACCTGCTGGAGATGAGCCGGCTGAAGACGCCGATCGTGAGCGTCGTCATCGGCGAGGGCGGCTCCGGCGGCGCGCTGGGCATCGCGGTCGCCGATCGCGTGGCGATGCTCGAGAACGCCTGGTACTCGGTGATCAGCCCGGAGGGGTGCGCCGCGATTCTGTGGAAGGAAGCGAACCCCGAGACCAACGCCCAGGCGGCCCGGGCGCTGCGCCTGACGGCGTCGGACAATCTCGACCTGGGGATCGTCGACGATGTGATCGACGAACCGGCCGATGGCGCGCACGCCGACCCCGTGGCGGCGGCGGAGGCGGTCGAGCGGTGGGTGGCCGATCGGATGCGCCGCCTGCAGCGGATGAAGCCGGAGAACCTGGTCAGCCGCCGGTACGAGCGGTTCCGGCGGCTCGGCAAGTGCGCCGAGGAGGCCGCGCGTCCGAGCGCCGGTTCGAACGGATCGACCGAACGCGAGGCGGATTCCGGTCGTACGACGCCGACGGAGGCGGGGGCGTCATCGGAATCTCCCACTGCGGATTGACCGGTTTCGCGCCGATGAGTAGCCTTCGCATCATTTGAGCAGGCCCTCCTGTTCGGGTTCTGGTCGCATGCGGCGACCCAGGTGCGGGCCCCGGGGGTCCACGCGTTGGCCAAGAAGAACGCCTCCACGAAGCGGTCGTCGGGTCGGAGCACGTCTGCCAAGCAGCGCGCCGGCGGGGCATCTGCGCGCGTGACGAAGCGAACGCGCGCCAAGGCGACGACCAAGAAGACGACGACGAAGAAGAAGCCCGCCGCCAGGCGGGGCGCATCGTCGAAGAAGTCGACGGCGAAGAAGGCCACGACGACCAGGAAGACCACGAAGAAGCCGGCTGCAAAGAAGAAGGCTTCGTCGAAGAAGGCCGTCTCGAAGAAGACTTCGACGAAGAAGTCGAGCGCGAAGAAGGCGCCGGCGAAGCAGTCCTCGAAGAAGGCCGGCGCGAGGAAGGCTTCGACCGCAAAGGCTGCGACCAAGAAGGCTTCGACCCGAAAGTCCTCACCCAAGAAGAGCGCGGCCCAGTCGTCGACGAGCAAGAAGTCCACGGCGAAGAAGCCGACGAGCAAAAAAACCACGAAGAAGTCCGGCGCTCCGGCCAAGGCGAGGGCGGGCGCGAAGGCCGATGCGAAGTCGCGGACGCGCAAGCGCAGCGCGAAGGGCTCGGCGCAGTCGAACGGGGATGCGATCCCCGTCGCGCGCGAGCTGGGTTCGCTGACCGATGCGCGTGCGGCGGCGAGCCGTCTCGCTGCCGCCGCCGGGCTGCCAACGCTGAAGGCCCGATCGATCCCCGGGATGGAGGAGGCGACGGAGTCGCCCCGACTCACCAAGAGTCCCCTGGGCAAGCGCGACCTCGATCGGTTCCGCAAGATCCTGCTGCTCAAGCGGGCGCAGGTGGCCGGGGATGTGACGGACATGGAGCTCGAGGCGCTGGGCGGCGGCAAGGACACGCTCTCGAGCCTGCCGCAGCACATGGCCGACCAGGGCTCGGACGCCTACGACCAGTCGCTGTCGCTCGGGCTGGCGGCGAGCCAGCGTGAGTTGCTGCGCGAGATCGATGCGGCCCTCGATCGCATCGAGAACAAGACATACGGCATCTGCGAGGCGCTCGGCACGGCGATCAACAAGGAGCGCCTCGAGGCGACGCCCTGGTCGCGCTACAGCGTCGAGGGCGCGCGGATGATGGACCGCGGACGCGGGCGGTCGTGACGCCTGACGCGCCGGCGAGTTCCACCGGCACGCTCCGGTCGAAGCGCGCCTGGATCGTGCTGCTCGCGGTGCTGCTCGCGGGGCTGGCGATTGATCTGGTGTCGAAGGACCTGGCGTTCGCGCACATCGCGGACGACCCGGTCGAGGTGCGCCGGGAAATGGTGCTTGCGCTGCCGGCGAGCGACATCAACAGTCTGATTCCGCGTCACGACGCGGTGACGGTCGTTCCTCGCGTGCTCGACCTGACGCTGGTGCTGAACCCGGGCGCGGTCTTCGGCATTGGCGCGGGGAAGCGCTGGGTATTCGTCATCTTCACGGCGTTCGCGGGGGCGTTCGCGGGGTGGATGTTTGCGCGCTGGACGACGCCGCGGGACTGGCTCGCGCACGCGTCGATCGGCCTGGTGCTCGCCGGCGGGCTGGGCAACCTGTACGACCGGCTTGTCTTCGCGTGCGTGCGCGACTTTCTGCACCCGTTGCCCGGTGTGCATCTGCCCTTCGGCATCGCGTGGCCAAGCGGTGATCGACAGGTGTGGCCGTGGGTGAGCAACATCGCCGATGCGCTGCTGCTGGTGGGCATCGCGGTGCTGCTGGTGAAGCTGTGGCGCGCGGGCGACCCGCCGAAGGGGGCGTCCGAATCGACCGGCGGCGCGGGCGAGTCGTCGCCTAGCCGGTGACGCCGGGGCGCAGGCGCGCGGCGCGCTCGCGGAGCACATCGACCATTTCGCGGACTTCCTGCGCCATACGGCTGTTGGGGAACTCCTGGAGGATCTGCTCGGCGACCTCGAGCGCGGCGTCCCAGGACTTGTCCTGCACGGCGATCTTGAAGCGCACGCCGAGGTTGTCGCGGGCGCGCCCGATGACGCCACGCGCGACTTCGCGATAGCGCTCGGCCTCGTCCTCGCTGAGGTAAAGGTCGAGTTCCTTGAGCAGCGTCATGGCCAGTTCGGTGTCCTCGCGCTGGGCGGCTTCGAGGAACCGGCGCTCGAGGTCGTGCTTGAAGCGATCGCGCGCGGTGACGACGCGGTCTTGCAGCCCCTCGACGCGCGGGCTGTCGGGGTAGAGGCGGCCGATGCTCGCCGCTTCGGCCATGGCGTCGGTCCAGCGCTGCTCGTCGATCATCGCGTCGAGACGCTTGATCGCTTCGGAGACCTGCGCCTCCAGTGTCTCGGCGCGGGCGCGTTCGATGCGCGTGCGGAAGGATTCGGCGTCCTGTCGGTAGCCGAAGCGCTCGGCGAGCTCTTTCACGAGGATCATCGCGGCGTTCCAGTCGCGGTCCTGGATGTCCTGCTCGATCGCCTTGCAGAGGATCTCGCGCTCTTCGCGCCGGTGAATCACGCGCTTGGCGGCTTCGGAGAGGCCGCCCTCCTGCGTCATGATCTCGATCGACTTGACGACCTCGCGGAGGTCTTCGTGCACGGTGTCGCCGCCGGCGCCGGCGGGGCGGGCGAGGAGGACGGCGATCGGCGCGAGCGCAAGCAGGAAGGCGACGGCGATGGGCGCCTCGTACCAGTCGAAGAGGAAGTAGCTGGCGCCGGAGAGGACCGCGAGGACGGCGTAGAACGCGCCGAGAACGAACTGCAGCGTCGAGCCTTTCATCGGGGCCTCCTGGTCTCCGCCCCAGGTCGATCCGGGCGGTTCGTCGCGCCGGTCAACTGCCGGGCGTGGGGTCGCCGCAGTTGCGGCTCGCGGGCACGAGACAGATGAACCGGAGCCCTGGCCCGCCTTCGGGCGTCCGGAACTGGTGTTCCTGTTCGGGGGGCACAAAGAGCGTGTCGCCGGCCTTGATGTGGCGGCGCTCGCCGGCGAGCAGCACATCGCCCTCGCCGTCGAGAACAAGGACTTCGTGCTCGTAGTCGTGGCTGTGGCGGGGTGAGTGGCCGCCGGGCGCGATCCTGAACTGTCGCATCGAGAAGTTCGGGGCCCCGTGCTCTCGCCCGACCATCATCGACATCGTGATGCGCTCGGCGCCGGCCATCTCCATCGGCCGGAACTCCACCTCGTCGATGTTGCGGATCAGCGGGTCGGTCACGGGTCGGTCCTCCGCGTCGTTCCGAACGATTCTACCATCGGCGACATGGCAGATACCGATCAGATCGAGATCGAGCGCTTTTCCCTCGGCCCCTTCGAGACGAACTGCTACCTGCTTCGTGTGGCGGACGGCGCCGGTTCCGTGCCCGAGGGCTGGATCATCGACGCCGGCATGGATCCGGACGCGCTGATCGACAGGGCGCGCGCGAGCGGGGCGCGGATCTCGAAGGTGGTCCTCACCCACGCGCACGCCGACCACATCGCGGGGCTCGGCGCGGTGAAGGCAGCCTTCCACGGCGCGGAGGTTCTGCTGCATCGGGCGGAGAAGGCCTGGCCGGGCGATCCGACGCTGAATCTCAGCGCCGCCTTCGATGCGCCCTTCCGTGCGCCGGAGGCCGACCGCCTGCTCGAGGGGGGCGAGACGCTGGAGCTCGGATCGACGCGCTGGCGGGTGATCCACACACCGGGGCACTCGCCGGGAGGCGTCACGCTGTATTGCGAAGCCGCGGGCGTGGCGTTTGTCGGCGACACGCTCTTCGCCGGCTCGATCGGGCGGTTCGACTTCCCGACGAGCAACGAGCAGGACCTCTTTCACTCGATCCGCGACACGCTGTACTCGCTGCCGGACGACACACGCGTCCTGCCCGGGCACATGGGCGAAACGACGATCGAGCGGGAGAAGAAGACGAACCCGTTCGTGCGGGCGTAGTGAGCCGGGGCAGAACGGGTAGAACGCCGAGGAAGACGGAGGGAGAGGGAGGGGTTCCGGCGCGGGCCTCCTGACCCAGTCATTCTCGGTCTCCCTCTGTCTTCGTCTGCGTTGCCAGGCTCCAACAGGGATGTCGCTCTGCGCTGTCGCTGGACACGGATTCGTAGCATGGGCTACACTTTGGCCGATTCGAAGGGAGCCCATCCATGCGACGATTTGTCACGCTGCTTGCGATTGGTGTGTCGGCCCTGTTCCTTGGCGCCCGCCCGGCGCCCGCCGAGCCGGGGTTCACGGTGGTCTGCACGATCGGGCAGATCGCAGACATCACGCGCCAGGTCGCCGGCGACCGGGCCGAGGTGATCGGCCTGCTCGGGCCGGGCGTCGATCCGCACCTCTACAAGCTGACGCGCAGCGATGTGGGGCAGCTCCGCGCCGCCGACCTGGTCTTCTACAACGGGCTGCTGCTTGAAGGGAAGATGATCGACGCCCTCGTGCGCCTCGCCAGCAGCGGCAAGCCGGTGCACGCGGTGACCGAGTCGATCGATGAGGAGAATCTGCTGACCCCGGAGGCCTTCGCCGGCGCGTACGACCCGCACGTGTGGATGGACCCGCAGGCGTGGGCGAAGGCGGTCGAGCAGGTGCGCGACCGGCTGATCGCCTTCGATCCGGCGGGGGAGGCGGCGTATCGCGGGAACGCGGGCGCGTACCTCGACGAACTCGCAGCGCTCGATGCGTATGCCGAGCGGGTGCTCGCGACCGTGCCGGCCGACCGGCGCGTCCTCGTGACGGCGCACGACGCCTTCAACTACTTCGGGCGGCGCTTCGGGTTCGAGGTGCTGGGCATCCAGGGCATATCGACCGAGAGCGAGGCGGGTGTGCGCGAGATCGAGAGCCTCGTGAATGTGCTTGTCGAGCGCGGAATTCCGGCGGTCTTCGTCGAGACGACGGTCAGCCAGCGAAACATCAAGGCGTTGATCGAGGGCGCGCGGTCGCGCGGGCACGAGGTCGTGATCGGCGGCAGCCTCTTCAGCGACGCGATGGGCGCGGGGGGGACCTACGAGGGGACCTACCTCGGGATGCTCGACCATAATGTGACAACGATCGCGCCGGCGCTCGGCGGCGCGCCGCCGGCGCGCGGGTGGAAGGGCCGGCTGTCGTCACCGGTCGGCGGGGGTGAGTGAATGCCGCTGACGGCGCACACGAAGCGCATCGACGGCCCGCTGGATGCGCTGC